>CAZFKF010000091.1:0-10258 GCA_964518805.1 uncultured Planctomycetaceae bacterium
TTGGTGGCGATCTTGTCAGACACTGTGGCCGAGCAAGCCCTTTCGCTCATGCGCCGCCACACGGCGGCCCAGGACGCGGCGATCATCGGCCGCGTGACGGCGAACCATCCGGGCATGGTCGAGACCCGTGGGCCGATCGGCGGCGGCCGGATCGTCGATCTGCTGTCCGGCGAACAGATGCCTCGGATCTGCTGAGTGGGCGGAGCGTACGAAGAACCCTGCCAAGGAGAGATTTCCATGAGACCGCACGCCGCGTTGTTCGGACTCGTGCTGAATGCCATCGGCGGTACGTGGTGCGCGGCGTCGTCGTTGACTTTGCACGTGGCCCCGGACGGCAACGACCGCTGGTCGGGTCGCGTGCCTGCGGCCAACGCCGCCAAGACCGACGGCCCGCTGGCCACTCCTTGCGGCGCTCGCGACGCCGTACGCAAGCTCCGCGCGGCGGGCGAAAAAGGGGCTATTGCCGTCTCTTTCCGCGGCGGAACGTATTGCATGACGAAGCCGCTGGTGCTGGAGCCCCGCGACTCGGGCACGGCCGAGGGACCGACCGTTTACGTCGCGCGCGACGGCGAGCTCCCCGTGCTCAGCGGCGGACGGCGCCTTGCGGGCTGGAAAGCCCAAGGGGGCGGCCTTTGGAGCACCGTCCTCCCCGAGGTCGCCGCCGGTAAATGGGCCTTCCAACAGCTCTGGGTCAACGGCCAGCGCCGCACCCGGGCCCGCACGCCCAACGACGGCTTCTTTCGCATGGTCCAGAAGGGGCCGCCGGCCAAGGATGCAGCGGGTAAGGTCGTGCCGCGGGACACTACGGCGTTCATCTTCGCGGGAGACGACGTCAAACCATGGCCCGACCTCAAAGAGGCCCAGGTCGTCGTGTATCATTCCTGGGAGACGTCGCGGCTTCGGATCGCCGCGGTCGATCCATCGCAGCATCTGGTCACGTTCACCGGCCCATCCTGCTGGGCGTTCGAGTATTGGGAGAAGAAGCAGCGGTACTACGTCGAAAACGTGCGTGAGGCTCTGGATGCCCCGGGCGAGTGGTACCTCGAACGATCCAGCGGCACGCTGTTCTACATGCCCTTGCCCGGCGAGGACATGACCAAGGCCGAGGTCATCGCGCCTCGACTGACCACCTTGGTGGAGTTCCGCGGCAGGCCCGACGAAAAGCAGTTTGTCGCCCATGTCACGCTCCGAGGGCTCACGTTCTGCCACGAAGACTGGACGCTGGCCCCGCAGGGCCACAGCGATCCGCAGGCCGTGGTCACCGCCCCGGCGGCGCTCGTGGCCGACGGCGCCCGGCACTGCGCCATCGAACGCTGCGAAGTCTCGCACGTCGGCGATTACGCCATCTGGCTGCGCCGCGGGTGCAAGGACTGCCGACTGGTGCAGAACCGGATCTGCGACATGGGCGTAGGCGGCATACGCATCGGCGAGGCGAGCATGGCGCCCACGGACGAGGCCGAATCAAGCCGCAACACCGTGGACAACAACCACATCTCCGACAGCGGCCACGTCTATCCGGCGGGCGTGGGCGTGTGGGTCGCGCAGTCGAGCCACAACACGATCTCGCACAACGAAATCCACGACTTGTTCTACTCGGGGATGTCGATCGGCTGGAATTGGGACGACGCCCCGAACCGCTGCCACCACAACACGATCGAGTTCAATCATGTCCACCACGTGATGCGGGGAATGCTCAGCGACGGCGGGGCGATCTACACCCTGGGCGCGTCGCCCGGCAGCGTCATTCGCAACAACGTCTTCCACGATGTGTGGGCCTACGACAATCCGCCGTTCGGTTGGGGGATCTATCTCGACGCCACCTCCAGCGGGTATCTGGTCGAGAACAACGTGGTCTACAACATCCTCAGCGGCTGCCTGATGTACTCCAACGGCGGCCACGAGCACGTAATCCGCAACAACATCTTCGCCTTCCCAGCCAACCACATGCTATGGCCGTACTGGGAAAAACGGCCCAACACGTTCCGGCACAACCTGCTGCTCATGACCCAGGGGACGCTCTTCGTGCCGTTCACCGAGAGTTCGCTCCAACAGCGGTTGGCCGCCAAGGAGTCGCTGGGGTCCTGGGACGAGAACCTCTATTGGCACACCGGCCAGCGGGATGAACTGAAGTTCTTCAAGCACAATCTTGCCGGATGGCAAGCACTGGGACTGGACCGCAAGTCGGTTGTGGCCGATCCGCAGTTCGTCAACGCCGCGGAGTACGACTTCCGGCTGCAACCGGGTTCGCCCGCGCTGAAACTCGGCTTCCAGCCGATCGACGTCTCGCGGGCCGGTCTCTACGGCGACGCGGCCTGGGTCGACGAGGCGCGGCGTGTGAAGCACCCGAAGACGGTTCTGCCAGCCCCGCCGGCGCCCCCGCCGCCGTTGGAGGTTGCCGACGACTTCGAGAAGTACCAACCGGGCGCATCGCCCGAAAACGCCGTGGTCAGCGGCGAGGAGAAAGACGCGTCGGTCCGCGTGACGGACCAGCAGGCCGCCTCGGGCAAGCGGAGCCTGAAGATCACCGACGCGCAAGGCGTCGAGCCTTCCTGGCAACCGCATTTCTTCTATCAGCCGCGTCTCGTGGAGGGGACGGTGCGGCAGAGCTTCGACGTGAAGCTCGAGCCCAAGGCCCTCATGTTCGTCCAGTGGCGCGACGAAACGAGCTACCCCGAGTGCATCGGCCCGAGCGTCACGTTCGACGGCGCGGGCCGGATCACCGCGGGAGACAGACTGGTGGCCACGGCGCCAGTCGACGGCTGGCTCAACGTGGAGATCGAGGCCCCGCTGGGCAAGAATGCCCCCAGGAAATACTCGCTCACCGTGGTCCCCGCCAACGGCGCACGCCAGGTGTTCACCGATTTGCCTTTCTCGGGCAAGGATTTCCGGGCACTCCACTGGCTCGGCTTCGTGAGCACTGCGACCGTCGACACGGCGTTCTTCGTCGACAACCTCCGCATCCAACGCGTCGACCGGAAGAAATAGCCGGAACGGGAACCCTTCACGCAGACTCGGTCAGTTCGCTTTGCGGACCGCTACGAAGGTATCGGACATGCGCATAGACACCGCGGACACCGGCCTTTGGAGCACGGCGACTCATTGCCGCTGTGCCTTCCTGCCAAGGAGCCTCCTCGTTGGCCTGCTGGTCCTTGTAGGTTCATCGGTCTTCGCCGGCCCTGTCGCCGGGCCCGAGTTGGTCTTGTGGCTGGACGCCAACGACTTGGCCGGCATGGACGCGGCCGTGGGCCGGTGGGCCGACAAGAGCCAGTACGGCAACGATGCAGTCCAGACGGTGCCGGACCATAAGCCCAAGCATCGCGTCGTCGCCGGAGCAAGGCGGGCCAGCGTCGTGTCGTTTGAGGCTTCGCGCCAGCAATACCTGTGTGCGGGACACGGCGCATCGTTGCGCCTCTCGCGGTTGACGGCCTTCGTCGTGGCCAAGGCCGCCGACGCCCCCGGCAATATGTGGTTGTTCGGCAAGAACGACTGGGGGCCCCCGTGGACCGGCTACGGTATCGCCGTCAGCCGGGACGGGCTGCACCCATGGCCGCATCTTGGGTTGGGACGCGCCGCGTCGCACCAGGGCGTTTCACTCCGATTCTCGGGAAGCATCGGCGAAAGGTTGGCCCTTGTCGAAGTCTGCTGCGATGGAAACCGGTTGTCGGTGTCGCTCAACGGCGGCACGCGGAGGGGGCAGGCCCTTTGCGGCGGAATCCTGGCCAACGACCGCGACTTGTTGATCGGCGCCGGTCCCCAGATTTCACCAGCATGCGAATTCCTCCAAGGCGAGATCGCCGAGATTCTGCTCTATCGCCTGGCCTTGGACGAGGCCCAACGCAGCCAGGTCCGCCGGTACCTGGTCGACAAATACGGTATCGAGCCGGCCAACAACCTCGTGCCCAATCTGGTGACCGACAACGGTTACCTGCCGATCACTGTCGAGAATCCCTCCACGCCCGCGACGCGCACGCTTTCGCCCGCGGAAGCAGAGTCGGCCTTGCAGAGAGACTGGTTGTACCAGGCGGAGGGAAAACCGCTGCTCCAGCGTGCGGCGGAGGAGATCGGCTGGGCTCGGCGGTTGGCCGCTCGCCTCGCCAGAGCCCCGAATCCGCCCAACGTCACGGAGGACCTGGCGAGGCTCCATTCGCTGGAAGCGGCGGTGAAGAACGATTCCTGTCGGAACGGCGCGTCGGAATTTCAGGCCACTCGCTCCCAAGACTTTTACTTCGCCGTCCGGCAGGTCAAGCGGCGAATCGCGATGAAGAACCCGGCCGTCGATTTTTCCCGAGTGCTGTTTATCGATCAGCCTTATCCTCAAGGCCCCGAGTGGCCGCATCAGGCCATTCACCGTCTTGGTCACCGGGCGGTCTGCGGAGGCCGCCTTCTCGTTCTCGACGGGCTTCACCCCGGCGGCAGCCTCCGCCTGCTCGCTCCCAGGGACAAGAGCGGCAGCTTGTGGCGCCCGGACCTGTCGTTCGACGCCCGGCGAGTGGTCTTCTGCTACAAGGCCCACGACGAAAAGGCGTTCCATCTCTACGAGACGAACCTCGACGGCACGGGTCTGCGTCAGCTTACGCGCGGCGAGTATGACGACTTGGACCCGATCTACCTGCCTGACGGCCACCTCATGTTCACCACCACGCGGGGCAATACCTACGTCCGTTGCGGGCCGTACATCTATTCCACGCTGCTGGCCCGCTGCGACGCCGACGGCGGGAACGTCTACCTGGTCAGTCAGAACAGCGAGCCCGACTTCGTGCCCTCGCTGATGGAGGACGGCCGGGTGATCTACTCGCGATGGGAGTACACCGACAAGTCGGTGTTCCGCGTGCAGAGTCTTTGGACCACGAATCCCGACGGCACGAACACGATGGTCTTCTGGGGCAACCAGTCGGTCTGGCCCGACCACCTGGCCGAACCGCGGAACATCCCCGGTAGCCGGCGCGTGATGTTCTCCGGCGTCGGACACCACGACTGGTTCGCCGGTTCGATCGGGATCGTCGATCCCGATCGCGGATTCAACTATCCCGACGGCATCACGCGGGTCACCTGGGACGTGCCGTGGGGCGAGGTGGGCTCAACGCCCAACGATCGGCCCGAGGCCGGCGACTACCACGCCGCGGGCCGCTTCACCAGCTACAAGACTCCCTATCCGCTCTCGGAAAGCGATTTGTTGGTTTCGGCCCGGGGCGCTGACGGCAAGTTCCGGCTCTACCTCATGGACGTCCACGGCAACCGCGAACTGATCTACGAAGGCGTTCACCACGTCTGGCACGCCATACCCGTGAAGGCGCGGGCCACTCCGCCGCAGATCCCCGACCGCGTCGCCTGGCCGGGAACGGGAACCATCCGCACGCCGCCGGCTTCGGGCGTCCTCTACAGCCCCAATGTCTACCAGGGCGTCGCTGGCCTGCCGCGCGGGAGCGTGCGGTATTTGCGCGTGCTCCAATCCGACCCCAAGACTTATTCCACATGGGATAAGACGTTCCGGCTGTCGGGCCCGCCGATCTCAGTCGTGTACGAAGAATCGGTCAAGCGGATCCTCTCCGAGGTGCCCGTCGAAGCCGACGGCTCGGTCTCCTTCGAGGCGCCGCCGGGCCGAGCCTTGCACTTCCAACTCCTCGATCAAGACCATCGCTGCCTCCAGACGATGCGGAGTTTTTCGGGCCTGATGCCGGGCGAACGGCGCGGGTGCGTAGGCTGCCACGAATCGCACAGCACCAGCCCGCCGCTTGGGTCCCGGCCGAACGCCGCCGCATCGCTGGCGCTGAGGCGTGCGCCCACGCCCCTTTCTCCGCCGCCGTGGGGCACGGAGAGCATTGCCTACGAGCGGTTTGCTCAGCCCGCGCTGGACCGCTACTGTGTGAGATGCCATCAGGGCAAGGCCCCGGGAACTGCCGAGCCCAACCTCGCGTTGCGTCCGGCGGTGAGCGTCTTCAAGGAGCCGTATCTGACCTTGGTGGGCGCGGCGGGATGGAACAACCCGGTGGTCGCGCGACGGCCCGGCTACGGCATTGCAGGGGCCATCCCGGTCGAGACGACCGACGCCACGAAACTCGATCCGCGGCCCTTGGCCACGCTCCGCCCCATGACGGCGCTCTCGCACGCGAGCCGGCTGGTGCAACTGGCTGCCGACGGCAAGCACTATGGCGCGAAGTTGGACCCGCTCAGCCTGCGGCGTCTGATGGCCTGGGTCGACGCCAATTGCCCCTTCCTCGGAGATGAGGAAGTCCGGCGGATTGCCGACCCCGACTTCCCCGGCATCGAACTCCTGCCCATCCGCCCCCGCGTGGCGACCGCCCCCGTCGTCGAACGCCCGTAGTGTGGCACGTCATTGAGGACCAGACACCATGAGCCAATTCCCCTGGACCCAAGAGTTTCCCGGCGAGATCACCGTCTGCGATACGGCCGGTATTATCCTGGAGATGAACGACTTCGCCGCAAAGGCATTCGAGAAGTACGGCGGCCATAAGTTGGTGGGAAGCAATCTCCTGGATTGCCACCCCGAGCCGTCGCGGACCAAGCTCCAGGAGATGCTCGCCTCGGGCACATCCAACGCCTACACGATCGAAAAAGGCGGAGTGCGGAAACTGGTCTATCAAACCCCCTGGTACGAGAACGGGGAGTACCGCGGCCTGGTGGAAATCTCCGTCGCGCTGCCCGATGCGTTGCCGCACTTCGTTCGCGATGCCTGACGCGGAACTCCGCGTCCTCGAATCGCGCTGCACACCTCACCGTCGCCTACCCCGCAGAAAGGTCGTCTTCATGCGTCTGCTGTTGTCCATCTGGTTGTCGATTGTTCTCGTTGTGGGCACATCGGTCTTGGCCGGCGAAGATCGGCCGGCGCGCAAACCGATGTCCGTACCCGAAGACTTCCCGCGTTTCGTGGTCCCCGGCCACGAGCGGGAGATGACGCTACTGCGCGAGCTGTTCTGGCTTCACTATCAGCCCGCCGGACCGCTGATCCCGCTTTGGGACGAATGGATGCCCAAGAGCACGCTTTGGCCGGCCCGAGGAGAAGGCGATCAACTCAGGGCCATGCGCGTGCGTTGGGCAAGCGCCCTGGCCGGCCGCGGAATCAACGCCGAAGGCTACGTCCACACACACCAGCACGACGGTTCCGCGCATGCCGAGGGCTGGCCGTTCCCTCTCTGGATGCAGGCCGGGGGCATCGGATGGCATTTCGCGCCCATCGGAGTCCCGGGCTACGAGTCGCCGCTGACCAAGCCGGAGGGATGGAAGCTCTCGGGCGCCCGCGGCGGCGCCCTGGTCGGCAAAGGCTGGCCCATCGAGATCACGGCCCCAGGCGCGTGGATCGAGCCGCCGCCGATGGCGGTCGACGCCCGGGTCGCTCCGTGGCTCCGGCTGAACTGGTGGGCCGAGGGCCTCGAGCGCGCCGACTGCTATGTCGAGTGGACCACCAAGGAGAATCCCAAGTTCAGCGCCGATCGCCGCACGCGTTTCTCGCCCGCCTCCGCAGCCGGCGAGACCCTCGCGATCCTCCCCATGGGTGGCAACCAGGGAAAGACGGACCTGGCGCGCGGTGAGACCCGCACCATGATTCCCGTCTATCGTCTTCCCGGATGGAAAGGCACGATCACCGGGCTGCGCATCGCTTTCGGCAACGCCGGCCCGGGTCGCGTCGTCATCAAGTCGTTCCACACCGCTTGCGACAGCCGCCACAATATCAACAACCCGAACTTCATCCGCGGCTGCCACGACTATTTCTTCTGGTCCGGCGACGTCGCGTTTCTCCGCGGCCAGATGCCGCGAGTGCGCGCGGCCATGCACTTCACGATGCGCGAGTTCGACACGCGCCGTCGCAAGTGCGTCTACACCACGTGGCCGGGCCACGAGGGACGCAGCGGCCTGCGCTATGTCGACGGCAAAAAGGTGATCGTCCCCGGCGACGGGATCGGGAGCAACTACTGGGACCTGCTCCCCTTCGGCGGCGAGGACGCCCTGGCGACGATCTACTACTACGACGCGCTGGGCGACCTGGCCGACCTGGAGGCCGAGGTCGCCGCACATCCGCAGTGGAACATCGCCACAGGGCCCGAGGCGTTCGATCCGGCCGACTTGCGCCGGCATGCCCGGGAGGTCAAGGACTACGGCACAAAACGGTTTTGGAACGAAAAGACCGGCCGCTTCGGCACCGTGGACTTGGACGGGCAAATGCACGACTACGGGTTCACCTTCCTTAATAACGAAGCCGTGTACCATGACTTCGCAACGCCCGAGCAGGCACGAGCGATCCATGCCTGGCTCTGCGGCCGGCGGACCATTGAGAGCGACACGGCCAAGGGCGACGACATCTACCGCTGGCGTTTCGCCCCGCGGGCCACCACGCGGCGCAACATCGACTACTATTTCTGGGCGTGGAGCAGTCCCGAGTCGATTCCCTGGGGCTACCAGGTACAGGACGGCGGGGCGGTGCTCGGCTTCGCGTATCACGATCTCATGGCCCGCCTGAAGACCGCCGGCCCCGACGATGCCTGGCAGCGACTCAGCCGGATCCTCGCCTGGTTCGACGAGGTCCAAACGGCCGGCGGCTATCGCGAATACTACAAGGACCCGTCGCGCGGCACGATGCAGGGCGGCAACGTGCCCGGTGGCCTGGGGCTCGACAAAGAGTTCTTCGAGTCCATCCTCGTCCCCCAGGTCATGCTCTACGGCTTCCTCGGCTTCCAGCCCACGGCGACGGGGTGCACCATCGCCCCCCATTTGCCTTCGGACTGGAAGGAGTTGAGAATCACGCGGATACACCTGCACAATCGCGTGCTCGACGTCCGCGTTTCGGAAGGAACGATCGAGATCCTCGATCACAACCGCACGGCTCCCTTGGTGAAGGTCGAACACCCGCCGCAATGGAAATTGAACGTCATCGCTCCGTGACACCTCGCAGAGAAGACTGCCTTTCTCGTAGGCAATGGCCAAGATCGCAGTGTACGCCCCCGGCGAACCACCACTGGGCCAGACCCCATAAAATGGGTTATCACAAATACTTCACTGATACGTCAGTGAGCCGTCGTTACGCGCATATGTCAAGTTGGGAAGAATACAAGAAGATTTTCGATAAAATAGAATTTAACGAAAGTCCCTGCTGAAACCCGGTCGATAAGCCTGCCACGTCGGGGACTGGCTCCCGACCGACAGAATTCCCCCCCACAGGTCGAGTGCTTGGGCATGAAGGCAGTATGGTCCTCCATCGTTCGAGCGACGATGGTTGCCTGGCTTCTCAATGCATGCCCCTCCGAATGGGCCAGCGCCGAACTTGTCTGGAAGTCCCCCAAATCAAAGGCTTCCCAGCGACTGGACGGCGAATGTCCGTCGTCTACGCAGGTTTCCGACTCTCGCCCCGCGGACGCAGTGGCTACGGATGAACCCGCCGGGCCTGGCCGAGCGCCAGGTCTTACCTGGAAGCGCGACGCCTATCCAGTGCGACAGACAAGCGTCCATGAATCGGATGCCCGCGTCTCGATCAGAGAGCCAGCCTTAACCGCTCCCGAAGTGATTCCCGCGCCGGAAGGCGTTGGGCCGGATCAGGTGTCGAGTGACGCGCGGATGTTCGCCCCACGGTTCCCAGCCTCCGCGGAAGGTCCGTTGGAGCCCATGCCGGGCGGGGAATATGGCCAGCCGTGCGATACCTGTGCGCCCTGCGACGCGTGCACACCGTGGCGCGATGGCGAAGGCGGATGCGGCTTCGGCCCTTGCGACCTGGTGTGCAGAGTATTGGGCCGGATGAGTTTCTTTGGCGGAATCCACGGATTCAAGGGCCCGGTCGACGTGGGCCAGAACGGAAACTTCGGCTTTCACGAGGGCCTGAATTTTGGGGCCCCGCTGGGCGATCCTTGGGGCTATGGGTTCCAGCTTGGCTTCCAGGCCGTGCACAGCAACTTCTCGGGATTTCAGATCGACGCCCCGAACAACGCAGCCGTAGCGGCGTCCCAGACCCGGCGGCAGTTCTTCTTCACCGGCGGTCTTTTTCGTCGCGTCGATGCAGGGTTTCAATGGGGTGCGGTGTTCGATTACGTTCACGACACCTACTACGACCAAACCGACCTCCGCCAGGTCCGCAGCGAGACCGCCTTTGTCTTTGGCGAAGGCTGCCACGAACTCGGCTATTGGGGCGCCTACGGCGTCAATGTCGACCGATTCCGTCTCCCGGCCGGCAACTACGTCTTCCTCCAACCGAACGATGTCTTCGCCGGATTCTACCGCCGTCATTTCAGCGGAGGCGGCCAGGGAAGGCTCTGGG
>CAZFKF010000092.1:0-10218 GCA_964518805.1 uncultured Planctomycetaceae bacterium
GCACATCGCGGCCGGATCGCCAGCTATGCTACTACGAAGGCTGCCCGAAACCTAGACGCCCGGCGCCTGGGCAGCGAAATGAAGTGCACCGACAACAAAGCGCGGATGGGGCACGGCCGGGATACCGCATATTAAGGGGGGATGGCTGCCCAGGATGTGCGGCAATTGCCACCCCCTGTGTCCGAATACGTCGAAGTTTCCGTCAACCAGATCCCCACCCCCTGCCGACCAAACGATAATATGTGCGGATTGGGTGGAAGACTCTGGAAACCCGGAGCGTGCCGGCTTATAACGGAGTCTGTCGATGGCAATCGGTTGAAACCCACGGCCCACGACGAACGCGGGCCGGCGGAGGCGGTGGTAGTTGCCCCCGGGGCTTCTGGCAAGCAGGTTCTTGGATGAGTCAGACGATGCGGCACAGGAAATGGCGATGGGCAGCCGTGGCGACGTTCATCGTCGCCTTCCTGCTGATCGCGGCGCACGCCTACCTGCTGAACGAGCGCCCCTCTGGCCAGGCGAATTGCCCACTTTGCCATTGGCTTCAGCACCTCGGGCAGGGCGTGCCGCTCGTCATTATGGCTGTCGGCGTCATCCTCGTGGCCCGCGCAACGCCTAACCCGGTCCCGGTCTTCTGCCAGCAGGCACACGGCCTGCCGTTCTCCGCGCGCTCGCCGCCCAGCGTGTGAGCAATTCCCGCGCGAGCACCTCGTCGTCGACGGGGTTCTCGTGGCGTGCGCCCTAAGGGCCAACGGCTCTGCCCAACGTGTCTTCTTCTCTGCGCCGGTCGGCCAGACGGAATGAGAGGACGAGTGGGAGGCATGGGGCAATGCGCGAATCCATGACGGGTAGCGAGGCAGGCATTGAATTCCCCGCAATAGCGATTGGATCAGATATTCCGATATCGAAGGTGGGGGAGCAATCCCCAACTCGAAGCGGATCATCGCGTGAATCACACGGTTCTCTGTTGGGCAGGGATGCCCGGAGGTGCACGATGCATTTTCACATACTGAACCACAGGCGCTCCAGCGCACCGAAGGCGCTCGCGCTATGGATCGCATGCGTTGCCTGCGCGGCATGGGGCCTGGTTCGCGAGGACCGCGCATGCGTGAACCGCCTTGCCGCCGCCGAACGAGGACGCACTTCCGGCGCCTTCCGGGCGGAGGAAGCACCCAGTCCCGTCGGCGTGGCGGTTGCCGAGCCGGCTGCGGCATCGCCTCGGGCCCTGCCGAAGGCGCCGGGGATCACCCTCGACGAGGCGATCCAACTCTGCCTGACGAACGATCCGAAGCTCCAGATTGGGGTCGAGACCATCAACCAGGCGCGCGCCGACTTGTGGACCGCGTCGCTTCGGCCCAATCCGGAGGTGGGCGTTGCCGGCGGACTCCTTCCACTGAGCCGCCGGTTCACGCCCGACGCGCCAGCCGGGCCGTCGGAGTTGGAGGTCGGGGTGGGCTACCCCATCGACTGGTTTCTGTTCGGCAAGCGGGCGGCGGCGATGACCAGCGCGACGGTGGGCATTCGCGCGTCGGAGTGCGAATATGCCAACCTGGTCCGGCAGCGCGTGACCGAGACAGCGCTGGCCTTCTACGATGTGCTGGAGGCCAGGGATTTGCTGGAACTTGCACGCCAAGACGTGGCGAACCTCCAGCGGGTTGAGGGCATGACTCGGAGGGCCGTAGAAAACGGCGGCCGGCCGCAGGTGGAGTTGAACCGCGTGCGGCTGGACTTGCTCGCGCGGCAGCGCGACCTTCGGGACGCCGAGTCGGCCGTGGTGACGAACAAGGCGAAGCTCCGCGCCGTGATCGGCGGAGCCGACGCGGATCCCGAATTCGACGTCGCGGGCACCCTTGACGGCCCGCTCACGGCGGCCCCCCTCAGCGTGGAAGAAGCCAATGCTATGGCCGAAGAGAACCGGCCCGATCTCCAGGCGCTCCGGCAGAAGATTGCCCGGGCGCAGGCCGACATCTTGGTCGAACGCCGCAACGCTTTCCCGGAGGTTACCACCGACTGGGCCATCACGCGTCAATACCAGACTCCGATCGGCGCGCCCGACGCCACCATGTGGGGCACGGGGCTTACTATGACGGTCCCCTTGTTCAACCGCAACCAGGGCAATCGGGCCAAGGCCGCCTCGGTCGTGGCCCAGAGCAATCTCGAGTTGCAGGCCGGGCTGGTCGACTTGCGGGCCGAGATCGTGGAAGTCGTCCAGGCTCTGCGCACGGCGCGGCAGAACGCGACTTTGGTGGCTCAGGAAGAGCTGCGCTTGGCCCGTGAAGTCCGCGACAGCATCAACAAGGCTTACGAGGCGGGCGGCCGCCCGCTGATCGATGTGCTCGACGCCCAGCGCAACTTCCGCGAAACCTATCGGATCTACATCATCAGCCGGGCCGACTACTGGCGGTCCCTCCACAAGTACCATTCCGCGATTGGCAGACAGGTCACCCCATGATGAACATGCTATCCCCCCCGAAACCCAAGTCTCCCCCCGCCCCTCCCGCCGCCCTTCTCCCCTCCGCTCCGCCCCCGTCTCGCCTTTGGGACCGCGTGCAATTCCTCCTCTGTCTGGCGCTGACCGGAGGCCTCCTGGCCTATCTGCTCTGGACTCCGGCCGTCCCGCAGCGCGCGGCCGAAGACGAACCGCATTCGTCGCCGCAAGAGGCCGTTCGACTTGCCGGGCCAAGCCGGATTTTCATTCATCCGGAATGCCCGTTGTGCCGCAAACTGCACGTCACCACGGTCCAGCCGAGCCAGATCGCCGCGCCCGTGCTGACGGTGACCGGCACCGTGACCGCGAGTCTCCGGCCCGGCAACGGCAAGGGGACCGACTACTGGCAGTTCAACGCGCCGGAACTGCTCACGGCATTCACCGACTGGCAGAAGGCGACCGCCGACATTGCCTTTGCCGAGACCCAGCTCGCGCAGATCAAGCAGCTCTCGGAAACGCGGGGCAGTGCCCAGCAGAAGCTGGTCGAGCGGATGAAGAAGCTGGTCGACGCGGGCACGGAGACCGAGAAGGACCTTGCGGCCGCGGAGGCCGACCTGATCCAATCGCAGATCCAGGGGCGCAAGGAAGTCCACGAGGCCGAAACGGCCGTCCGGCTTGCCCGCCGCGCTGAGGCGGCCATGGCCCGGCAACTCCAACAGGCCGGACTGGAGCCCGAACTGTTGCAGTCGCCCCCGGCTGACATCGATATCGTCATGGCCGACGTGCCCGAAGGGCTCATGTCGCGGGTCAAGGCCGGCCAGGGGTGCGAGGCCCGCTTCTTCGGCCTGCGCGATCACACGTTTTCCGGCAAGGTGCGGGCAATCTCGCCGGTGCTCTCCAAGGACCGCCGCTCGCTACGGGTTCTGTTCGCCATCAGCGATCCCAAGGACCTGCTCCGCCCGGGAATGTTCGCCGACATCGGCCTGGGCACCGACGCGCGGAGCGCCCTGTTGGCGCCCCCGGAGGGGATCGTTCACGTCGGGCGGTCCGACTACGTGCTGGTGCGCGACGGAAGCGACGAATGGCGGGTCACCGAAGTCCAGGTGGGTGAAGTCCACGACGCGGGGATCGAGGTTCTCGGCGGCCTGCGCGCGGGCGACCGTGTGGCGGGCCAGGGCGCAATCCTCTTGAAGCCCTTCATGATCCAGGCCCTGCAGGCGCGGAGTCCCGCTCAAGCCGCGAGGGCCGCCGGCCTTCCGGAGCGAGGGGATTCGCCGCCGTCGTCTGCACAAGTTGTGGAGCCCGCGGCGAACCCCAGAGCCGGGAGTGCGGTGCCATCGGGCGGCCGCGAAAACACCCGGAAGGCGACGGCCGATCGCCGCGCTCCGAAGGAGCGCCGCTCATGATCGCCACCCTCATCGAACATGCCCTCCGCCATCGCTGGCTGGTGCTGATTGCGGTGGCCATCGTCGCCGGATCGGGGGTCTATTCGTTCCAGCAACTGCCGATCGACGCGTATCCGGACATTGCTGCGCAGACCGTGTTCGTGGTCACGATCTATCCCGGCCGCGCTCCGGAGGAGGTGGAACGTCAGGTGACGATCCCCATCGAGATCGCCATGCGCAACGTTCCCAAGGTCGAGGTCCTTCGCTCGCAGACGATCTTCGGGCTTTCCGTCGTGCAATTGATCTTCGAGGAAGGGACCGAAAAATACTGGGCCCGTCAGCGCGTGCAGGAGAGACTCGCCGGCGTCGAACTGCCCGAGGGCGTGCAGCCCGAACTGGGGCCCGTCGTCTCGCCCTGCGGCGAGATCTATCGCTACGAACTGGTCTCCGACGGGACCTGCGACATCATGGAATTGCGGACGCTCAACGAATGGGTGATCATTCCGCGGCTGCTGCGCGTGCCGGGCGTGGCCGACGTGTCCAACTTCGGCGGCCTGGCCAAGCAGTACGCGGTTACGTTCCATCCGGCCCAACTGGAGCGGTATGGGTTGGCGCTGGGCGACCTGGTCGACGCGATCCAGGCCAACAACGCCTCGGCGGGCGGGAGCATGCTGCCACGCGGCAGCATGTCGCTGGTGATCCGCAGCGCCGGTGCGCTAGAGAACGCCCGGCAGATCGAGAACATCTTCGTCAAGTCGGTCGGCGGGACGCCAGTGTACCTGAAGGACGTGGCCACGGTCGGGCCGGACGCGATGACCCCCTCGGGCATCTACAGCAAGGACCGCACCGACGAGTCGATCGAGGGGGTCGTGCAGTTGCGCCGCGGCGAGAACCCCTCGCTGGTGTTGCTGAAGGTCAAAGACGCCGTCGATGAGTTGAACGAGTCGGGGCTGCCCAAAGGCGTCCAGATCGTTCCGTTCTACGATCGCCAGCACCTGGTCGACAGCACGCTGCACACGGTGGCGCACAGCGTGACATTGGGCATCACGCTGGTCGTGCTCGTGTTGCTCCTCTTCCTGGGCCGTCCGGCCACGGCCGCCCTGGTCGCCGCAACCATTCCCGCGGCGCTCCTCTTCGCCTTGGTGCTGATGTACCTGACCGACATTCCGATCGGCCTCCTGTCGATCGGCGCCATCGACTTCGGGATCATCGTGGACGGGGCGGTCATCATGGCCGAGAACATCGCCCGGCGGCTGGGCGAAGCGACGCGCAGCGCGGGGCAAGTCGAGGGATGGGAGAGTGGGGCATCGGGTTCTCCGGCCCTAACCTCGTCCGAAGTCGCGGGTCGTGTGTCCCCACGAGTTCCTGCGCTGCGGCGCCCGGACGTCCTCAAAATCGTGCTGGCCGCGGCCCAGGAAGTCGAACGGCCGGTCTTCTTCTCGATGCTGATGGTCATGGCGGCCTACCTGCCCCTGTTGTCGCTGACGAGCATCGAAGGGCTGTTGTTCCGGCCCATGGCGCTGACCATGGTCTACGCGCTGGCGGGGGCCCTTCTTTTTGCCCTGTTCGTCGTGCCTGTTCTGGCCACGGTCTTCTTTCGCCGGGGTTACCGGGAGTGGGACAACCCGCTTCTGCGGCTGGTCCGGCCGGCTTATGCGGCTGCCTTGCGCGGATTGATCGCCTGCCGGTGGCTTGTGGTCGCCGCCGTGTTGTGCGTGCTGGCGGTTGTCGGAACGCGAGTCATCCCCCGGCTGGGCATCGAGTTTTTGCCCTACCTGGATGAAGGCCCCATCTGGATCAAGGCCAATTTTCCCGAAGGGACTTCGCTGCAGCAGACCGCCGCCTTCGGCAAACGGATTCGCGAGATCGCCCTGGAATTCCCGGACATCCGATTCGTCTCGGCCCAGATCGGCCGGACCGAGGCGTGGACGGAGCCCTTTCCCGCCAGCCGGATCGAGATCATGGTGGGCCTGAAACCGAGAGATCAATGGACGGACTTTGCGACGAAACAAGACCTTGTGGCGGTGCTGGGCGAACGGCTGCGCGACGAGTACCCCACGACGCGGTTCTCCTTCACGCAGCCGATCATCGACATGGTGACGCAGGACACGAACGGGACTTCGGCCAACCTGGCGGTGGAACTGTCGGGCGCCGAATCGGAGGTTCTGTTGGACCTTGCCCGCCGAACGCAGGAAATGCTCAAGACCGTCCCCGGCGCGCAGGACGTGAACGTTGAGCAGGAAGGCCCCCAGGGACAACTCCAGATCGTGCCCGACCGGCGTCTGTGTGCCCGTTACAACGTGCGCATCGAGGACGTGACCAGGTTGATCGACATCGCCTTGGGCGGCGAACCGGTGGGCACGCTGTACGACGGCGATCGCCGGTTCGACATCGTCGCCAAGCTCGACCGCGCGGCCGTGGCGTCGCCCCCGGCCATTGGGAGGCTCCCCGTCCATACGTCCGACGGTCTCCCTGTGCCCCTCGCGCAGGTGGCCAAGATCGACGTGGTCGACGGCCAAACGCTGATCGCCCGCGAAAGCGGCCAACGCCGTCTTACCGTGCGCTGCGACATTGTCGGACGCGACGAAGGCGGATTCGTTGAAGAGGTCCAGCATCGATTCGATCGCGACGTGCGGCCGAGCATGCCGGCGGGCTATCGCGTCCAGTGGCTGGGAATGTTCGAGAACCTGGATCGCGCCCGGCGGCATTTCCGCCTGCTCATCCCGGCGACGATCGGCCTGATCTTCCTGCTGCTCTGGGCGACGTTTCAGTCGTTGCGGGCCGCGGTCCTCGTGTTGGCCGGCATTCCTTTCGCCTGCATCGGAGGCATTCTGGCCCTGTACGTCCGCGACATGCACGTCAACGTCTCGACCGGCGTCGGGTTCTCCGCTCTGTTCGGCATCGCCATCATGGACGGCGTGCTCATGGTCCGCGGAATCACCGCCCTGCGCGAGCGGGGACGGGAACTCCAGGAAGCCGTTGTTCAGGGGGCTATTGGGCGTCTGCGCCCGATCCTGATCACGGCCATCGTGGCGATTTTCGGGCTGTTGCCCGCCTCGATGGCCACGGGATTGGGCTCGGACGTGCAGCGCCCGCTGGCCACGGTGATCGTTTGGGGGCTGTTCAGTTCGACCGTGTTGACCTTGTTCGTCGTGCCGGCGCTGTACTCTCTCTTGCCACCATCGCTTGCCCCTCCGGAAGGGCATTCCGAGTGAGGATTCGCTGTGGCCTCTGGGCGGAGCATGCGGAAGCGGTCAGCGTTCGGATGCGACAACCGTGACGGTATGCCCGAAATCGGGGCCTTACGGCCTCGAACGCCAAACCCGGTTCGCCAATACTTGTCCGCCGGTTGCGAATAGCGTATCAGTACAACCACCGGGGGTTCCCTCGGGCTGGGTCGCTGATCTTGTATCACCGGGCATAAGGAGTGCGACGATGCGAGTGCTTCGATGGGGTCTTCGTGGGGCCTTCGTGCTGTGGGTGAGTTGTGCGGTGGCGTCTGCCGCCGAGAAGCCTCTCGATTTGCGCCGTGCCGTGCCGGCCGAGGCGTACATGGTCGTTCACGGCAAGCACAATCCGGAGCGTGACTTCCAACGGGCTTACTACAAGGAGATCTGGAAGACGGTCGAGCAGACCAAGATCATCCCGCAGGCCGTCGAGATCGTCACCTCGCGGCTCACGCCCGACCAGATGGAGAAGGGCAAGGCTGTCTTGGAGGAAGTCAAGCAGGCTGCCGCTCCGATCAAACTCCAGGCCCTTGCCGACGCCAAGGAAGTGATCTATGCCCAGCAGATGAAGGCCCTCTCGGACGAGATGAAGGTGCCCGTCTCGCAGCATCTGTTGGCGCTGCGTCTCACGCCGGAGGCCGCGGCCGGCATGCAGAAGGGGATCAAGAACCTGTTCGGCCTTGTGGAGAAATACTCCGAAGGCAAGGTGCCGGTCGAGTCGTCGACCGAGGGCGCGGCGATGATCGTGGCCCTGGCGGTTCCGCCGCACGTGCCGTTTCAACCGACCGTGATTTGCATCGGCGACGTTCTGCTCGTGTCCAGTTCGCGCGACATGGCCCGAGAGGGCCTCAAACGGCTCGTCCAAGGCGGAGGGCCGTCGAAGTTCGACGATCCGCGGCTCCAAGAGGCCCTTCGCCGCCTTCCCCAGCCGGAAGACAGCCTGGTCTTCTATGACTGCCGGCTGCAGTTCACCCAGATGCGCGGGCTGGTCGATTTTCTGCGAACCGCCGGCCAGGGCGACCCCAATGCCGCCAGGGTGGCCGGGCTCATGGAAGTCGTCTTCGAGGAGGCAGCCATCCTCGACTACGAAATCACCGTCGAATACACCGAGGGCAACCTGAACCGCAGCGTGGCCTTCGGAAAGCTCATGCCCGGCGTGGAAAACAAGACGCTGGGCAAGGTTCTTGGCAGCGGCAAGCCGTTCACCGACTGGCAGGCTTGGGTGCCGGCCAACGCGCTCGCCTTCTCGCTCTCCACCGGCGCGAACCTGCATCCCCTCTACGAACGCGTGATGGCGATCGTCAAGGAACGATTCCCCGAGGCCGAGCCGGGCCTGGCGAAATTCGAGGAGATCCAGTCGCAGTTCGGCGTTCATCTCGACCGCGATCTCTTGCAGGCATTCAGCGGGGAACACGTCTCGGTCTCGCTGCCCGCAACGGCAACTTCGCCGATGGCCGGCCACGGTTCGTTTTTCGCACTCCGCTGCGCGAAGCCCGATCGGATCCGCGAGTTGCTCCATCGCCTCATCGACGCGCTCAAGGAGAACCCTGTGGTTGCCGCCCAGCAGATCCAACTCGTCAAGTGTGCGGACCTGGAAGGGTTCGAGGAGTTCTCGGCCCTGGCGCTCTCGCCGTTCGGCTTCAAGCCGGTGATCGGGTTCCGCGACGGCTGGATGGTGTTCGGCTCGAAGGCCGACGACGTGAAGGCCGTCTTCGCCGCCAAGGCGGGCAAGTCGCCGACGATCCTCGACAACAAGGCGTTCAAGCAGTTCAACCTGGAGGTGAAGGGGCCGGTCCAGGCGATCGCCTATCGCAATACGGCCGAAGACGTGCGCCAAGTGGCGGCGGTCTTGAGCCAGATCGGAACTATGGCGCCCATGGTCCTGGGGATGATGGCCGCGCACGCCAAGCCCGAGGATCTCAAGCCGGTGCAAGAGGCGATCGCCCTGTTGCCGAGCTTGAGCAAGATCGTCGCGAAGTTTGATTTCCTTCAGGCGACCCTCTCGGTGACCCAGCCCGGCGATCAGCCGGGGACCTACCAGCGCCGCACCGTGACCGTGGTGCGGCCGGCCGCCGGCCGATAGGCGATTCGCCAAGCGACCGAAGTCCCGCACTGCAATCGGCCAGGCGGCGTCAGAAGCCCGCCTGGCCGATTGCGTTGGCCCCGGCCGCCGCATGCAAGCGTCGGCGGCTTATCCGAATACTTCCAGGGCCGCTGGGACGACCTCGACGCGCACCGGTGCGCGGCCCTTGATCTCGCCGTCCAGGTCGAGCGGTTCGGGACCGTCGTCTAGAACTTCCAGCGAGCGGACCTGGCGGTAGGCGATCGACGGCAACGACAGGTGCGAGCCGTCAAACACCCTGGCCAATACCTTGAGCAACTCGGCCCGCGACGTGCGCCGAAGGACAACCACGTCGAGCTTGCCATCGCCGATCTCGGCGCGGGGGGCGAGGATCATGCCCGAGCCGGTGGTCTTCGTGTTGCAGGCGATGACAAAGATCAGATCGTCGTCAACGACCTGGCCGTCGAGAATCAGTCGTGCCCGGCGGCGTTTCGCTCGCAGGACGTGCGACAGGGCTGCCACGGCGTAGCGATGGCGACCGAGAAACCGCAGCCTTTCGGCGGTGCGATTGATGTCGGCGATCAGCCGGGCGTGTCCCGCGTGTTCAGTGACGTGGACGTTCAGTTCAGCCCCTGCTTGCGCGAAGACCGGCCTGACCTGCTCCAGGACCGACAGTCCGCGCCGCGTTCCGCCGCGAGGATTGACGATCACGACAAATCGTCTTCTCGGTTCCTCGGCCACGACTCCGGCCCTCGGATTTCGCCTGCCTACAGGGGGCACGGCGGATTGGCGCTGCACGCCAGCACGTAACGCGTACGGTTGCCTTGTGTCACGACGCGGATCTCCAACTTCGCCCCGCACCGCGGACAGAAATCCTGGTCCGGCCGCGCGGCGCCGCGCTCGGTGGCCTGCTGGCACGCCGCGCAAACCCGGGCGCCGGGGAGGGCCTCAGCGCGTTCCCGGCCGATTGCGAGCCCGCACTTGACGCATTCCGGACCGCCCGGCCAGTCGCCCGATTCCGCGGCATTGGACGCCGACAGTCCCGTCCGGCCGCACTTGGGACACTCGAATTGGCCGGCCGAGGCCCGAAAAACCTCGTAGAGGATTTCCCGCTCCATG
>CAZFKF010000093.1:0-10127 GCA_964518805.1 uncultured Planctomycetaceae bacterium
GGCCGAGAAGCTGGACATGAACATCTGGATCTACGACGAGAATTCGTATCCTTCCGGTTTTGCAGGCGGCTGGGTGCCGGAACTGATGCCCGAGTCGCGAGGACGCGGCTTGATCCTTCGCGAGGCCAAGAGCGTCGAGAAGCCGGGGCCGGAAGTGGTGGCCGTCTACCGTTTAAGCAGCGAGGGATTCGAGAACGTCACCCAACAGGCCCGGTCGGCCGATCCGGCCAAGAAGCTCCCCGAGGCCCGCTACCTGGTGGCGCAGGTCGTGCGCGCGACCAATTCCCCCTGGCACGGCGACCGCTGCTACGTCGACCTGATGTATCCCGGCGTGACCGAGAAATTCCTCGAAGTGACGCTCGACGCCTACAAGCGGCAGATCGGCGACCAGTTTGGCAAGCGGGTGCTGGGCTCGTTCACCGACGAGCCGAACATCCGCCCGGCCGGCGGCTTCCCCTGGACCGATCACCTGCCGCAAGCGTTCAAGAAGCGGTGGGGGTACGACCTCTTGGATCACTTGCCCAGCCTCGCGCGGCCCGTCGGCCCCTGGAAGCAGGTGCGGCACGACTACTTCCAGATCCTGCTCGATCAGTTCATCGAGCACTGGGGCAAGCCCTACTATGAGTATTGTGAGAAGCTGGGGATTGCGTTCACGGGCCACTACTGGGACCACGAATGGCCCCATTGCCTGGGCGTGCCCGACAACATGGGCATGTCGGCCTGGCAGCACATCCCCGGCATCGACTGCCTGATGAACCAGTATCGCGAGGATACCCACGCGCAGTTCGGCAACGTGCGCATGGTCAAAGAAGTCACGAGCCTCTGCAACCAACTGGGGCGCAAGCGATACCTCTGCGAACTCTACGGGGCCGGCGGATGGGACCTGCGTTTTGAGGACATGAAGCGGATCGGCGACTGGCTGGAAGTGCTCGGCGTGAACCTGCTGGACGAGCACCTCTCGTACGTCACGCTCCGCGGGGCGCGCAAGGCCGACCATCCGCAGTCGTTCTCGTACCACGAACCGTGGTGGAACTCGTACCACGTCATCGCCGGCTATTTTACGCGTCTCACCGCCGCCCTGTGCCACGGCCAGCAGGTCAATCAGATCCTCGTGATCGAGCCGACCACCACGGCTTGGATGTACCAGGAAGACCCTGCCCACGCCGCTCAACTGAAGCAGGTGGGCGACACGTTCTTCGACCTCTTGATGGGCCTGGAGCGGGCTCAGGTCGAATACGACATCGGCTGCGAGGACGTCATGGCCCGGCACGGCTCGGTCGAAAACGACACGCTGCGGATCGGCCAGCGGGCCTATCTGATGGTGGTCCTCCCGCCGAAGACCGAGACGCTCAACGCGAAGACCATGGAGCTTCTGGAGTCGTACGCCAAGGCGGGCGGGCGGATCATCGCCTGCGACGTTCCGCCGGCCCTGGTCGACGGCCGGCCGAGTGACCGCGGCCCGAAACTCGCCCAAAGCCCCGGTTGGAAGCAATTCGCCGCCGCCCTAGTGCCCGACAAACTCGCTCCCACCCTCGGCGCCGACACGTTTGCCGTGCGCCGCGCCAAGGACGACAAGGGGATCCTCTTCCACCAGCGGCGACAGTTCCAGGACGGCGACCTGGTGTTCCTGGTCAACACGAGCATCGAGGCCCCGTCGTGCGGCTATCTGGAGTCGCGCAAGGGGGCCAGCGCCGAACAGTGGGACTGCCACACCGGCCGCGTCGTGCCTTTCCCGTTCTCGGCCGAAGGCGGCTACATCAAGGTGCCGTTCACGCTGCCTCCCAGCGGCAGCCTGCTGGTGTTCCTCTCGACCCAGAAAGCGGAACCGGTGAAGGCCGCGGCGGCGAAGCCCGAGTTGATCCGCGCGCAGGGCCCGGTGCAAGTACGCCGCGTGGAGCCCAACGTGCTCACGCTCGACTACATGGACGTCACGGCCGGCGGCGAGACCCGGAAGAACCTCTACTTCCACCGCGCCAACCAGATGGCCTTCCAGAAGAACGGCATGGAGCGCAACCCTTGGGACAGCGCGGTGCAGTTCAAAGAGGAACTGATCTCCAAGAAATTCCCGCCCGAAAGCGGCTTCACCGCCACCTACCACTTCACGATCGAAGGCCCGGCGCCGCAGCCGCTGTGGATCGTCATCGAGAGGCCCGACCTGTACAAGATCACCTGCAACGGCACGCCGGTGGCTGCGGCTCCGGGGGCGTGGTGGTTGGACCGGGCGTTCGGCAAGATCGACATCACGGCCGCCGCCAAGACCGGCGAGAACGCCGTGACGCTCGTGGCCAAACCGTTCACGATCTATCACGAATTGGAGCCGGCCTACGTGCTGGGCGATTTCTCGCTCAAGCCGGTCCAGTCGGGGTTCGTCATCGCACCGCCCACGCCGCTGGTCGTGCGCCACGGACGCGGGCACGGCACGGAGCCCGAAGGCATGCACTGGCTCAGCGCCGGCGTCGGCTATCACCGCGACGCCAAAAAAAAGGAGGGCAACGACTTCGCCCCCTGGGTGATCTTTGATTTGGGCCAGAAGACCGACCTGGCGGCGATTCGCATCTGGAACTACAACGAGGTGAACATCACCGGCCGGGGCGTCAAGGGGCTGGAAATCACCGGCTCGGCCACCGGCGCCGACGACGCCTTCACCGTGCCGATCGGCACGTTCGAGTTGGCCCCGGCCCCCGGCACCACCGGATGCGACTACTCGGAGCGGCTGGCCGTGGATGCCAAGGGCATCCGGTTCGTCAAGTTCCGCGTGCTGTCGAACCACAGCGGCGTGACGTATCCGGCCAAGAGCGGCACGGCAGAGTCTGCCTTCGCCGGACTGAGCGAAGTGCAGTTCTGGGCGCCGGCCGCCCGTGCAGCAAGACAACTCGCGCCGGTCCGCGGCGTCAAGATCGCCCGCGTCTCCAGCGAACTGCTCGGCGGTCACGACCGCCGGGCTCAGCACCTGGTCGACGGCAGCGGCCTGACGCAAAGCGGCCTGGGCTGGAATCGCCAGGGCCACCCGTTCTATTCGGCCGGCGTGGCCTACAGCGAGACGTTCCAGGTGGCCCAGCCGTCGGGCCGCTACCGCGTGGCCGTGCCCTCGTGGTACGGCAGCGTGGCCAAGGTCGTGGTCAACGGCAAGCCCTGCGGTCATCTCGTCTCGCCGCCGTGGGAGTGCGACGTGACCGACGCGATCCGTCCGGGCTCGAACACCGTGGAACTGATCGTCATCGGCACGCTCAAGAACACCCTCGGTCCGCACCATGCCGGCACGGGCGTGGGCAGCGCCTGGCCGGGCATGTTCCACCAAGGCCCCGAGCAAGGCCCGCCGCCCGGCAACACCTACCACACGCTCAGCTACGGACTGTACGAACCGTTCGTACTCAAGCACATCGCCGACTAAGTCCAAACGCCGTTCCACAGAATCTCCCCTCTCCCGCCAACGGAAGAGGGGCCGGGGGCAATGCCGCCTTTCCGCTGACCTGATACCCCTTCATGTCTTTCGCGTTTTCGCCCTTTCGCGATCGATATCCTGACGTGAAAGGGCGGAACGCGAAAACGCGAAATAGCGAAAGCGCGAAAGGGGAGGGAAGAGATGCAGATACTCTCCCGACCCCTTCGCGCGAACCTCACCTTCCCGTCCCCGCGGGCTGGCGGTAGACTGGGTGCCGTCTTGCGCATGCACTTTGGGCAGCAACCATGACGGCATCCTCGCCAGCGGTCGAATCGTTCATCGCGCGTTGGGCGGCGTCCGGCGCCGCGGAGCGCGCGAACTACCAGCTCTTCCTGACCGAACTCTGTGCGCTCTTGGAGGTCCCTCCGCCCGATCCCACCCGGCCCGACGACGCCGAAAACGCCTACGTCTTCGAACGCAACGTCCATTTCGTCGAGGACGACGGCAGCACCTCGATCGGGCGCATCGATCTGTACAAGCGTGGGTGCTTCGTGCTCGAGGCCAAGCAGGGCAGCGACGCGCAGGCCGCGGAGGACGTCGCGGCAGCCGCGCTGCGGCCCCCCCAAGGCCCGCAAGTCCAAGCGCCGCGGTACGGCTGTGCGCGGCACCGCCTCCTGGGACGACGCCATGGTCCGCGCCCGCGGCCAGGCCGACCGCTTTGCCCGCGCCCACCGCGAGACCCTCGACGAACTGCTCGACGCCCTCGTCAGCCTCGGCCAGGCCCGCCGCACCCGCGGCGCGAAATACACGTGTTGAAGGTTGGAGGAGGGGGAGGGGGAGGGGGAGGGGGAGGGAACGCGAAAACGCGAAAGAGCGAAAACGCGAAAGGGGAAGGGGAAGGAAGAGATCCCAATACCCTCCCCCCGTTTCGCGCTTTCGCCCCTTCGCGCTTTCGCGATGAATATTCTCCACCGAAGAGGGTAGAACGCGAAAGAGCGAAAACGCGAAAGGAGGGAGGCGATGGGGCATCAGTTCGACGCCTTGTCGGGACGCGTGATCGACGCGGCGATCGCCGTACACCGGGAACTCGGCCCGGGCTTCCTGGAGTCGATCTACGAAAGCGCCCTGAAAACCGCCTTGCGGCATCGCGGCATCGTCTACGAAGCCCAGAAGGAGGTGACCGTCTTCTTCGAGGGCGAGGAGGCCGGCGTCCAGCGGCTCGACCTCGTGGTCGAGGGGAAGATCGTCGTCGAACTGAAGGCGATCAAGGCGTTGGAGGAGATCCACTTCGCCCAGGCAAAATCCTATCTCAAGGCCACCGGCCTGCACGTCGGGCTGCTCATCAACTTCAACGCGGCCAAGCTCGTCGTCAAACGCGTCGTGCTCGACTTCCAACCACCGCAACCGACGACCGGCCAGGAGCACTCTTAGGAGGACCCGATAACGGGCGGGATCGGGATCCCCCGTACCCACCTCCTTTCGCGTTTTCGCCCTTTCGCGCTTTCGCGATGAAAACTTTCAGGCGAGAAGACAGGAACGCGAAAACGCGAAAGGGCGAAAACGCGAAAAGAGAAACGGTGGGCCTGCGCTGCGCTTGGCCCGCCCTACGTCGTGGCGGCAAGGCGGCACGCCCGGAGTCTTCGATGGGCGTGGTTCGAGAGGCGTTGAGGAGCGGTCCCAAGCCGTTGGCAAAGCCTCGGGGCGTGCCACCCCGTCCGCGTATTCTTGCGTTCGCAACGCCAGAATGTGGCGAAGCCTCGGCGAGCCAACTGGCGCCGCATGAAGCGTATTGACCAACAGCTCGCGCCTCGGTCCATTCGCCTTGCGCGAGACGCTACCCCACATCGGCCAAGTCCAGGGCCTGTCCGTAGCGCGTGAGCACCTGGCGGCGCAGGCCGGCGTGGTCGGGGTGCGAGAGGCCGGGGTCGGCGCCCACCAGCGACTGGGCGTCGCGCCGGGCTTCGTCCAGAATCTCGGTGTCGCGCATCAGGTCGGCGACGCGGAACGGGGGCAACCCATGTTGGCGCGAGCCCAGTAGCTCGCCGGGGCCGCGCAGGGCAAAGTCGATCTCGGCCAGGCGGAAGCCGTCGGTGGTGGATTGGAAGGCATTGAGACGCTTCTCGGCCTCTTCGGTTGGAGGGTCGGCGAACACGCCGCAGAAGCCGGGATGCGAGCCGCGGCTGATCCGGCCGCGGAGTTGGTGCAATTGGGCCAGGCCGAACCGCTCGCCCCCTTCGATGGCCATCAGCGTCGCGTTGGGCACGTCGACGCCCACCTCGATGACCGAGGTCGAGACCAGCACCTGCGTCTGCCCGCCGCGGAAATCGCGCATCGCGGCGTCCTTCTCGTCGCCGCTCATGCGCCCGTGGATCAGCCCCAGCCGGAAGCCTTCGAGCGGCCCGTTGGCCAGCGACTCGTACGTCGATTGAACGCTGGCCGCCTCGATCGTCTCCGACTCCTCGACCAGCGGCGTGACCACGTAGCCCTGGCGCCCTTCGCGGAGCTTCTTGGCGAAGAAGTCCCACCACTTCGCACGATCGGCGTCGCGCACGAGGTACGTGTTGACCTTCTGCCGGCCCGGCGGCGTGTCGCGAAGCGTCGACACGTCGAGGTCGCCGAAGGCCGTCATGGTCATCGTGCGCGGGATGGGCGTGGCGGTCATGACCAGGTAGTGCGGATCGAGCCCGGCCTGCCGCAGCATGGCCCGCTGACGCACGCCGAACTTGTGTTGCTCGTCGATCACCACCAGCCCCAACTTCGCGAACTTGACTTCCTCCTGGATCACGGCGTGGGTGCCGACCACGAGGTCGATGTTCCCCGCGGAAATGCCCGTCAGCACGGCCTCGCGAAGCGCCGGGGCCAGCCCGCCGATGAGTTGCGTGCGGCGGACCTGGCTGTGGGCCAGCAGGCGGTCGACCGTCAGGGCGTGTTGGCGGGCGAGGACCTCGGTGGGGGCCATGAGCACGGCCTGGTAGCCGTGGGCCACGGCCAGGAGCATGGCATACAAGGCCACGATCGTCTTGCCCGATCCGACGTCGCCTTGCAGCAGACGGTTCATCGGCACGGCCCGTGACATATCCGCCGCAATTTCGGCGATCGCCTGCTGCTGACCGGCGGTCGGCTCGAAGGGGAAGAGCCGCCGGATGCGGGCGTCGATCTTCGCCGTGGCCTCCAGGACCGGCGCGCGGCGTGAAGTGCTCTGCTGGTGCCGTTTAACCGCCAGAGCCAACTGAAGCACGAAGAGCTCCTGGTAAACGAACCGCCGGCGGGCCTGGCTCAAGGCGTCGTGCGACTCGGGAAAATGGACCCCCGGCAAGGCTTCGCGCAGCGACCACAGCCCGTGCAGATCGAGATAGGCCGCGGGAAAGACTTCTTCCAGGACGCCGGCGTACGCGTCCAGGGCCTCGCGCACGATCCGCCGCATCTGCCACTGCTGGAGCCCTTCGGTGAGCGGATAGACCGGCAGGATCGATCCGGCCGGGGCCTCTTCCCCGTCGGCCAGGGTGACGGTCTTGGGGTGGATCATCTCCCAGACCATTCCGTTCTGCTTGGGCTTGCCGGAGAACATCACCCGCTGGCCCACCGAAAACCGCTCGCGCAGGAACGGCTGATTGAACCACAGGCCGCGCAGATGCCCGGTGGCGTCGCGGACCAAAACGCCCAGCACGCAGCGGCCCGTGCCCGTGTTCCGCAGTTCGACGTCCTCGATGACGCCGAGGACCGATTGCAGCCGGCCTTCTTCCAGGTTGGCGATCTCGCGACGATCGGTCAGGTCCTCGTAGTCGCGGGGGAAGAAGAACAGCACGTCGCGGACCCACCGCAGCCCGAGGCGTTCCAGAAGCGCAGCCCGCGCCGGTCCGACCCCTTTGACAAACTCGATCGGCGTCGCAAGCAACTCGGCGGCAGATTTCGTTGGAGGGGGCATGAAGGTATTGTAGGGGAAGCAGGCGGGGGGCAGTAGGCAGAGGGCGGAGTGCGACCGGTCGAACGCATATTGGCCCGATCGGAGCCGAAATGCAAAACGCCGGATGAGCGTGGAAGCGGCCCTGGCGATACCCATGCCGACCCACGGCGTTCGCCGTGTGACGGCATGCCACCCGGCCACTTCGGAGGAAGTCAAACCGAACGTGAGATTTTTTTCGACTGAACTCGCACCGCGCGGCTGGAGACCCGAGGCAAACGGGATCGACGGAATCGGCTTGCTCGCTTCCGGGAGAGCCGACCTCGACAGCCCTCTTCTTTCCCCCGTTACGGATTACGCTCCACGGGGATCTGCAACTTGCTGCGGGGAACGACCTCGGTCCGCATGTCGCCCCAGCCGACCCAGCGGATCTTCACCGATTGATCGGGAAGGACCTCGACAACGCGCACCGGATACCAGCGAGGCCCGAACTGGGCTTGAAGCAGTGCGCCAGGTTCGAGCGGCGTATCGGCGGCCACAGGCTGACCAGCGACTTGCGGCCAGTGGATCTGTTGTTGCTGCTCGCCCAACCTTCGCTCGAAGTCGCGCTGTTGTTGTTGGACCATCTCACGAAACTGCTCCGGCACGCGTTGGAAATCGGGAGCGTGCGGCGCCGGAGCCAAGGGCAGGGGCACTTTAGGTCGCGCGCCGTCGGGCGGGGCCTGCGGCATGGCCGGCGGTACGGCGAATTGCCTCACGGCATCCCGCCATTGCATCCAAGCGCGCAACCCGACGAACAAGGTTACGCCAACGACCAGCAGCGCGACCGCGACCACCAGCGCGAGGAAGACTCGCACGACGAGTCCGACCGCTCGCCTCGTTCCGCCTTCGGCTTCCCCGAAGACCCCAACCATCTGGCCCGCGGAAGTCGGAGGAATCGAATCCCGCCGGTCCTCTCTGGCAGAAGCGGCGCGAGTTGCAAGAGGGGGCGGGACCGACAGATCGCTTGGAGATCTGCGAGCAAGCGGAGCAGCACCGCCCCGCCGCGGCAGGACGCCTTGCCAAAGGTGTTCGTCGTGCTGCTTGCGCAGACTGCGTACCTGGGACCAATAGTTGAAGCAGGAAAGCAGCGGAACGAGCGGTCCGCCGAGGGCGAGCCAGCCCCATTTCAGGTTGTAGACGTGCAGGCGCCAAAGCAGCGTCCGCGCCGTGTCGTAGGGAAGCCAAAGATCGTGCTCGCGCTGGACGGCGAACTTCAGGAAACCCGAGTAAGTGTGAAACACCAGATGCACGTCCTCGGGCGACGGCGGGCCCAGCCAACCCGAGAACTCCTTCCCAAACACCGCTCGGTAGATCTCGACGATCGCGTCCTGGCCCACACCCGAAAGCGTTGGAAGCGAGGGCATGCCGGTCACTCCTGTGCGATGCAACAGCCGTGCAAACGCCATTCTATAACGCCGCGGCGCGATGCACAGAAGGTGCTTGGGCAATCGGCTATGGGTGCGTTCAGCAGGAAGACGACGATTGATGCACCGGGGCTTGCCGCCCCATACGACTTCTCCACGATTTTCCTGCTCTGCTCCACTTGACAATCGCTCTTCCCAGGTCGCCGTCACCTCGCTATATTCGCAGGCAACTTGCCCAGACTTCTTCGCCCGAGGAAATCGTGGGCCCCACACATCGTGCCTAGCAGAGGAAATGCCGTGCAGCCGTCATCCAAGCGCGTTTGTCTGGCAGACTATGTTCGTGCCATCCCCGACTTCCCCAAGAAGGGGATTTTGTTCCGCGACATCACGCCGCTCTTGGCAGCGCCGATTGCCTTTCGGCAGGCGATCCACGAGCTGGCCGATCGCGCACGCGACCAAAAAGTGGACCTGGTGGCGGCGGCCGAAGCGCGGGGGTTCTTGTTCGCGGCACCCTTGGCCATGGAGTTGGGAACGGGCCTGATTCCGATCCGCAAACGCGGGAAGCTGCCGTACAAGACCCTCTCGCATACCTACGATTTGGAGTACGGCACCGATACGTTGGAAATCCACGCCGACGCGATCCCGCCGGGCTCTCGCATCCTGGTGGTTGACGATCTGTTGGCAACCGGAGGAACGGTGGAAGCGTGCTGCCAGTTGGTCGAGAAGGCCGGTGGGCAGGTCGTGGGATGCCTTTTTGCGATCGAATTGAAGGGCCTCGGGGGCGCGGCCCGGGTCGCCCGCTACGAGCCGTTCAGCCTCATCCAGTACGAATGACCGGGGACCGGCCTGCCCGGAAAATGCAGCAAATTCCGCACTTCCTTCCTCACCTGCACGCAACGCGCTGGCCGATGTGTTGACAGATGGCCACAGCCTGACGACGAGCGTCGTGCTGCGCATAATTCCTCAAGGTGGGCTTATGATCCATACCCGAAGGGTACTGCTTGCGGTATTCGCGTTGGTGGCGCTGGGACTCGTTTCCCAAGGACTGTGCGGGGACGGACCGTTCCGCCGTCGTCCCTTGGATCCACAACGATTCAATGCGGCGGACGGCTACTATGGCGGGGGCACCGATCCGCTGCCGCTCCCTGGCAAGCTGCCCTATTGGGGGCAAGCTGTGGGTGGAACGTACTACAATTGGGGGTATTTCGGGGCGAGAAGCCACCCGCAGCACATCAGCCACCGGGGATACTACGAGGAATACACCCAATTCGGTTATATGCATGGTTACTGAGATAGGGGATGCAAATCAAGCTGCGACATGACCTATTCTTTCGGTGTGCCTGCGATGGGAAAGGCGTGCCGAAATGGAAGGCGTGGCGGCGATCGTGGCTGTGGGGGCGCTGGTCTGGGGCGCCCTCCTGTTGAAACGCGGCGGGCT
>CAZFKF010000094.1:0-10113 GCA_964518805.1 uncultured Planctomycetaceae bacterium
GGCCGCCTACATGGCCCACAAGCTGACCGAAGCCCTCCGCATGAAAGGTTACGAGGCCTACGAATTCCACGACCGCTACGCCAGCATCGTCACGGTGGGGAGTTTCGAGTCGATCGGCCAGAAGGGTCCCGACGGGGTCATCGAAATGGACCCCCGTGTCAAGGCGACCATCGACCGGTTCAAGGCCGACCAGAAGCAGAATGCCCCCGGGGCCGTGAGCGCGCGGGCCCTGGTTGGGATCCCCTTCGATCCGCAGCCGATCCCCGTCTACGCGCCGAAGCGGTCCGTTGCGACGGCGCTTGGCCGCAACACGGCCGCGCTACGGTGAGCCCATGCCGAAGCCGATTCTGGTCGTGGGCACCGGGAACCGCAAGAAGGGGAGGGAACTGGCGGAGTTGTTCTTGACCGCCGGCCTGGGCCTCGAGCTGAAGACGCTCGCCGACTTCCCGGACGCGATCCGCGTCGAAGAGACCGGCGCGACCTTCGCCGAAAACGCCGCGCTGAAGGCTTCACAGCAGGCCGCCCACCTCGGACACTGGGTGCTCGCCGACGACAGCGGCCTGGCGGTCGATGCCCTCGCCGGCGCCCCGGGCGTGGCCTCGGCCCGCTTCTCGGGCCCCGGCGCCACCGATGCCACCAACAATCGCCTGCTCTTGGAACACCTCGGCGCGACGCCGCTGGATAAGCGATCGGCGCGATTCATCTGCCACATGGCGCTGGCCGATCCTTCGGGAACGGTTCGCGTGCGAAGCGAAGAAGCATGCCGCGGCCGAATTCTATTCGAGCCGCACGGCGCCCAGGGATTTGGCTACGATCCCCTTTTCGAGGTTGTGGAATATCACCGCACGTTCGCCGAACTGGGCATCGCGGTGAAGAGCTGCCTGAGCCACCGCGCCCGGGCGGCCCGCGGGCTGATCCCATCTCTGACGGTCCTCGTGCGTGCGGGCGAGATCTCCTCGCCGTCGGCCTGACGACCGTACGCAGCGCCGGGCACCGGCTTGCGGCGCGAGCCCTCTTGACTGGTGGCAGGCGGATACTATGCTGAGGGCTGGTGCCTGCCCAGTGGTTCTTCCCTCCAAGTAGCCTTGAGGAGCACAATGCGATGCGCGGGTTCGCTTTGGTGAGTGTGGTTGGGAGCTTGCTGACGACGCTCGCGGCGGCCGACGATGGAATCCAGCCGGACGTGCTGGCCAGGATCAAAGGGGCGACGGTCTACGTCAAGGTCTCGGCAGGAGGGGAATCCGGCACTGGCTCGGGCTTCGTGATCAAGACCGAAGGGGACAGCGTTTACGTCGTGACCAACCATCACGTCATCGAACCCAAGGTGATCCAGATCGTGGGCGGAATGGGGCGAGGTCCGTCGTTCCCTCGCCACGGTCCGAGGCTCGGACCGCCAGGGCCGGTCGGGCCGCCGTTCGGCCTGACACCCCGCGTGATTGTTCAGACGCTGAAGAACGCTAAGGCCACCGTGGTCCTGTACAGCGGCACGCCGAAGGAAGATCCGCGTCCGGCCCAGGTTCTGGCCGCCGATCCCGAACTGGATTTGGCCGTCCTCAAAGCAAGCGGGGTCAAGGAACTGCCGCAGCCGATCGGCCTTGCCCACACGCCCAAATTGTCGGAAACGTTGCCGGTTTACGTGTTCGGCTTTCCGTTTGGCGAGGTGCTGGCCACGGGCAAAGGCAATCCCGCAATCACGGTGGGCAAGGGCTCCATTTCCAGCCTCCGCCTCGACGACCACGGCGAGTTGGCCCTGGTGCAGATCGACGGCGCGCTGAATCCGGGCAACAGCGGCGGCCCGGTAGTGGACGCGCGCGGCGAATTGGTGGGCGTGGCCGTGGCCACGATCCGGGACAGCAGCGGAATCGGGCTGGCGATTCCTCCGCAGCATCTGTCACGCGTGTTGCAGGGCCGTGTGGGGAAGGCCGAACTGCGCGCCTCGCAGGACGAGGAAGGCGTCGTCACGATTCACGTCGAGGCAAACCTCATCGACCCGTTGGGCAAAATCAAGTCGGCCACCCTCAACTACATGGCGGCCAGCGCGGTTCCGGAGAACATCAAGCCTTCCGATCTGCTCTCGGCGCTGCCGGGCTGCCGGAAATTGGCGTTGAAGATCGACGGCCGGCTGGCAACCGGCGAGATGCGCCTGAAGAAGGGCGCGACCCAGGTTGCCGTGCGGTACCAGGTGGCGGGGATCAACGACCTCAACCAGGAGTCGCACACCGACAGCGTGTTCGAGACGGTCCGCCCCAAGGTCGCGGCCATGATGCCGGATCGGGTGGCGCCGGCCGCGCCTTCCGGTGCGCCGGGCGGCGGAGGGAGCCCCCCGCCTCAGCCGCGCATGCAGCCCACGACGCCGTCGCGCAACGCCGCCGTGCGTCAGGGTCCCGAGACCGACATCCTAGGCGGCTCCGGCAACACGTTCCAGGACCTGGCGCCGCAGGGAGGCGTGTTGGTTGGCTTCGAGGTGGGCCTGGGCAAATTCGGGCGAAACGACATCGTGGCGGCGATCCGCCCCGTCTTCCAATCCGCCCAAGGCGAGGAGACGCTGGGAAAGCAACACGGCACGAACACCACCCGCGTGGTCCGCGTGAAGGCCAAGCCGGGATATGCGGTCGGCGGCATCACGGGCAAGGCCGGCATGTCCATCGACGGCTTCTCGGTGACGTTCATGAAACTCGGCCGCGGCGCCCTCGATCCGAAGGATTCGTACCAGAGCGAGTGGATCGGCGGGCCGGGCGGGTTCCGCGAAGTCAAACTCGGCGGCGACGGTTCCCTGGTTACCGGCATCATCGGTCGGGAGAACGCGAGGGGTTGCACGGGCCTGGGGCTGTTCATGAATCTGCCCGCGGCCAAGCCCGAGCAACCCACAGCGGCAGACGAGACGCCGCCTGCCGACATGGCGGGCGCCGCGCCTTCGAAGGCCCACCCCTCGGCGCCGTCGCACCGGCCCGCTTCGCCTTCGGGCAACCGCTTTGCCGGCGCCGATTCGGTCACGGAGTTCATCGGCAGCTCCGCCGGCCGGCGATTCGAGGACGCCGCCCCGGAAGGGGGCACGCTCGTCGGACTGCAGGTCGGCCTGGGCACCTTTGGCACGGAGCGCATCATTAACGCCGTCCAACCCATCTTCCAGACCGCGGACGGCAAAGAAGTGTTGGGCAAGCAGCACGGCGAGTTCAGCGGTCGCACCGTGACGATGAAGGCCAAGCAAGGGTACGCGGTCGGCGCCATCCGCGGCGTGACCAGCGGGGCCATGGTGGGCGGATTGGCCGTCACTTTCATGAAACTCGGCAAGGACGCCCTGGACCCGAAGGATGCTTACGAGAGCAAGTGGGCCGGCGGCACGTTCGGACTCGAGAAGACGATCAGCGGCGGAGGCGTTCTGGTCCTTGGCATCGTGGGTATTGAAGGTCGGGTCGGCGCCGAGAAGAACGGCTGCTCCGGCTTCGCACTGCTTCTCAATGGCCCCTCCGCAGCCACCCAGTCGCCGCCGGTTCTTCGGTCCGGCGCCATGCCGCCCGCCGCCGCTGCGGCGGGCAATACGAACCAGTACACGCCCAAGAGCGGGAAGTTCACAATCACCATGCCCCCCGGCCAGCGGTCGTTCCAGGGGAGCAGGTCGCTCAACGTCCGCGGCATTCAGTTGTCGCTGGAATTATCAGCCCGTTCCAGCGAGGGCGTCACCTTCATCGCGCAGACGATCGGGCTGGGCGGGCAGGCCCTGCGCGCCGTGCCGCAGAACGAACGGCTCCAGTTGTTCCGGGAGGCCCTGGCCGCGGAATGCCAGGGATCGATTGTCGGCGAAACGGCCATCAAGCAGGGGGCTCGGAAGGGTCGAGAATTCCGCATCGACGGGCGTGGAGAGTTCTCCCGCGCGCAGATGTATGTGTCGGGCGGCGACGTGATGTGCGCGATCGTCACAGGCGACACCAAGGAAGACCTGACCTCGAAGAAGGCGGAAGACTTCTTCGCGTCATTCAAACTCACGGAAGGCGAAAAGGACTGACGGTTCCCGGCGAAGAGCGTGTGCAGCCCGTGGGCTATGCTACAGCATAACACCCTGGGCGCGACGGTTATGCTGAAGCATACCCTACTGACTACTGACGAGTGGCTTGTTTTGAGTTGAGGAGTCTCTTGGTATGAAGAACTGTTGCGGTCGGATGGCGATGTTGGAATGGGCGGGGATGTTGGGGCTGGCGTTGTTCGTCTGGCAGTTGGCCGCGCCGGTGTTTGCCGAGGGGACGCCGGGCGTTACGTTCTCCAAACGATGCCTGATGGTCAACCCCAATGAAGGCTGCGCCGTCGCCGACGTGAATAAGGACGGCAAGCTGGACATCATCGCCGGCACGCACTGGTTTGCCGCGCCCGATTGGATTCCGCGCCCGGTTCGCGACATCCCCCAGACCATGACCGAGTTCTACGCCAACAACGGCGATCTGGCCTGGGACGTCGACGGCGACGGCTGGATCGACGTGGTCTCGGGCGGATGGATGGAATCGGAACTGAATTGGTATAAGAACCCGGGCCCGCGCGGCCTCTCGTACGGGTGGAAATGGGAACCCCGGCTGCTCAAGAAGGCCCGCGGACAGAACGAGGTCTACGATCTCCACGACTTCGACGGCGACGGCGTGCCCGAGATCTACGTCAACTGCTGGGAGCAGAAGGCCCCGCTCGTCCTCTGGAAGTTCGTCAAGACGCCGGACGGCAAACCCGACCTCGAGCGGATCGTTCTCGGCGAGCAGTGGCACGGCCACGGCTACGCCTTCGGCGACGTCAACGGCGACGGCCGCGAGGACCTGCTGGTCGAATCGGGCTGGTACGAGCGTCCCGAGAAGGACATTTTCAAGCAAGCCTGGAAGTTTCACCCGGAGACGGCCCTCCCGCATCCGAGTTGCCCCTTTATTGCCGTAGACGTCAACGGCGACGGCCGCACCGATCTGGTTTGGGGCAAGGCCCACGACTACGGCCTGTTCTGGTGGGAGCAGGGCGAACCCAAGCCCGACGGCACGACCACGTGGAAGGAACACCTCATCGACAAGTCGTGGTCGCAGGTCCACGCCATCGTTTGGGCCGACATCGACGGCGACGGCGCCAAGGAAGTCATTACCGGCAAGCGGATGCGCGGCCACGGCGACGGCGACCCCGGCTCTCGCGATCCCGAGGTGATGTACTACTACAAGTGGGACTCCCGGGCCAAGAAGTTCCACCGCCACGACATCGCCAGCGTCGGCACCGGGATGCAAATCCGCCTGGCCGACCTGAACGCCGACGGCCGGCCCGACATCGTCGTGTCGGGCAAGACCGGCACGTGGCTGTTGCTCAACGAGGGCGTGAAGAAGTAGGGTTCGGGGTTGCGTACCTGTCTCGGCGCCTTGCTTCTTCCGCGTCGCGGCCTCCAACTTCCAATCCCCGATCTCTGACCACCGCCCCCGACGTCCAACTCCGATCTCCAACCTCCGACCTCCCAAGGAGCACCAGCATGATTCGACAAATTCTGGCCATCGCAACAGTCTTCGCAGGACTCGCGTTCTTGTCGGCAGGCACGGCGGCAGTCGCCGACGGCCAGCAGGACGGCGGGCGGCCGCTGTTCAACGGCGAGGACTTTACGGGCTGGACCAATGCCGAGGGCAAGGCGCCCGGCAAGGGGTGGGTCGTGGCCGATGGGGCTATGGTCCGCGAGAAATCAGGGGGCGACATCTGGACCAAGGACCGCTTCGGCAACTTCGTCCTCGATCTGGAATTCAAGACCGAGGGCAACAGCGGCATCTTCATCCGCACCGACAACCCCCGCGACAACGTCCAGACCGGAATCGAGATCCAGGTCTACAAGCCCGTGGGCCAGGTCAGCAAGCACAGTTGCGGCGCGGTCTACGACGCCCTGGAGCCGGCCAAGGAAATGGTCAAGGCCAATGCCTGGAACCACGTGACGATCACGGCCAATGGCAACCGCTTGGAAGTCGTGATGAACGGCGAGAAGATCGTCGACATGGACCTCGACCGATGGACGACGCCCGGCCAGAATCCCGACGGCACCAAGAACAAATACCAGAAGGCCCTGAAGGACTTCAAACGCGAGGGGCACATCGGTCTCCAAGACCATGGCGCGAAAGTGAGCTACCGCAATCTGAAGATCCGCCCGCTTGAGGCAAAATGAGGCGGCTCGGCGGCCCGAGGGCGAGGCACGGGACCGGCGGACGATTTGTCCACACGAGTCCGTGTGCACCAGTATGCGGCGAGTACCGCCGATCAAGCCCTTTTTGGGGTCGACAATCCACCCGAGTTGTCCTGGCGAGGGGATCGCGTTGCGGTCCCCTCCTCTTCGCAGTTTCGCGCAAGTGTCTACGCTTCCGAGTTGTCAAAGACTGATGCCGCAGCGCGGATCGGTCTGGCGGGACCGGGCGCCTACGGCATCTCTCTGGGCCGCGCCGGGGGCACGCTGCGACTCGCCGCACAGACTCCAGCGATCGCTGCTTGTCCGATCCGTGGAGCGAATCTCCATGGGAATCCGAACGACCGTGTGCGCGTTGAACTTGCCCGGTGACCGTTCAAGGCTTGTTAGCCTGGAGTAGTATCAACGGCGTATAATGAAACCCGCCGGCGGTCGTCAACAGAGTGGTTGACATTGCCGGTGAGGCGATTCTATCGTGAGAGACAGGCCCGCGTCCGGTGGACATCACTTTGTCCGGGGAGGGGGGCGACCTTCGGGGCGCTCCTGTGGCGTGTCGCATCACCCGGCGAAGACACCTTAAGGCCGCCGACAACCGACATCTTTCCGGAAAGGGATCGGACCATGCGTCGAGGCGATCGTTCTTGGATCTGGGGCGCACGGACGGCAGATCGCGACATGATACCGCGGAGGAAGACTCATCGACCACCGTCCGGTCGCAGGCTGCGGTGCGAGACGCTGGAAGACCGCCGCATGCTCAGCGGCGTCGCCTCCGCGGTTCCGCTGTCCAACAGCTTGATCTATTGCGACGATGACGCGGGCCGCCTGTTCACGCTCGATCCGGGCAACGGCAGCGTCGGCCTGATCGGCACGATGCCCGTGGTGATGAACGACATCGCCTTCAATCTCGCGGGCGAACTCTACGGTGTCAGTGGCTCACTTGCTGCGGGCAGCAATGTGTATCGCGTCGATCCCACAACCGCGGCCACCGTCTACATCGGCCACACTGCTTCGTTCTTGAACGCGCTGGCGTTTCGGGATGACGGCACGCTCTTCGGCGCTGGGAACTCCCTCTACACGATCAACACGCAGACCGGGGCTAGCACGCTCATCGGCGGCCTGGGCAGCTACGGGTCGGGCGGCGACCTGGCCTTCAACACGTCTGGCATTCTCTTTCTGACGACGAACGACGATTTGCTGGTGAAGGTGAACCCGTCGACCGGGGCGACGACCTACATCGGGGCCCTTGGATTCAGCGACGTGTGGGGGCTGGCGTTCGGCCAGGACGGCGTTCTGCGCGGCGTCTCCAACACGACCGAGGAACTGATCCAGATCAACGTCCAGACGGGCCACGGCAGTCTGATCGCTGATTTCACCGGGCACGGAACCACGGGGGCCTATGGCGCCGATCGCTGGCGGGGTTCGCTGCCCGGGCTGGCGATCAACGACGTTACGCTCACCGAGGGCAACAGCGGGACGAAGCTGTTCAACTTTACCGTGAGCCTGACGGGCTCCAATCCTTCGGGTGTCAGCGTGAACTACGCGACCGCCGACGGCACCGCCACCACGGCCGACAACGACTATGTGGCCCGCAGCGGCGCGCTCACCTGGGCTGCCGGCGACACCTCGGCGAGAACCGTCGGCGTCACGGTCAACGGCGACTTGAAGCTCGAACCGGACGAGACGTTCTACGTGAATTTGAGCAGCTCAACCGGCGCCGCCATTGCCGACGACCAGGGGGTGGGAACGGTTCGCGACGAAGACGGCATTATCTACGCTTGCGACAGCGGGGGCCGTCTGTTCACGCTCGATCCGCGCCAGGGCAACGTCGGCCTGATCGGTACGATGCCCGCCGTGATGACCGATATCGCGTTCAACGCTCAGGGCGAACTGTTTGGCGTGAGCGGCACCGCGGTCACCGGCAGCGATCTGTATCGGATCAATCCGAACACGGCCGCGGCCACGAGCGTGGGGCACGTCGGTCCGTTTGTCAACGCCCTCACATTCCGAAACGATGGCACACTATTCGCCGCCGGGGATTCTCTGGTGACCATCAACACCACGACCGGCGCCGGCACGCTCGTCGGGGGGCTGGGGGGGTACCATTCGGCCGGCGATCTGGCCTTTGACACCGGCGGAAACCTCTTTCTGACAACGACGGTGGACTCGCTCGTGAAGGTGAATTCTTCGACCGGGGCAACCACGCTGGTGGGGGCGATTGGGTTAGGCCAAATCTGGGGCCTGGCCTTCGGCCCGGACGGCGTTCTCCGCGGCGTCTCCAACTCGTCCGAGGAGCTCATTCGGATCGACCTTGCGACGGGCCACGGCACCCCCATTGCCAGCTTTGCAGGCCACGGCACCACAGGGGCCTTCGGCGCCGACCCATGGCCGGGCCTGCTGCCGCAACTGTCGATCAGCGATGTCACGATGACCGAGGGCGACAGCGGCACCCGGACCTACGACTTCACGGTCAGCATGACCGGTCCCGATCCTTCCGGGGCGAGTGTCGCCTACGCGACCGCCGACGGCAGCGCGACCACGTCCGGCAGCGACTACGTGGCCCGCAGCGGCACGCTCACTTGGGCCCCGGGCGACACGTCGCCGAAGACGATCAGCGTCACGGTCACCAGCGACATGGTGCTCGAACCGGACGAATGGTTCTATCTGAATCTGAGCGCCCCGACGGACGCCATCGTGGCCGATAGTCAAGGCGTCGGGATGATCACGAACGACGATGGCCCGCCGCGCCTGTCGATCAACGACATCGCGATCCGAGAAGGTCTTCCTGCCGGTACTTCCTTCACCAGGTTCACCGTGAGACTCTCGGCGTCCAGCGACCAAACGATCCGCGTCGACTACGCCACGCACGACGGCACGGCCAAAGCGAGCCGCGATTACGCGCCGCGCAGCGGTCAACTCGTCTTTGCCCCGCACCAGATCGAACAGATCATTCCGGTGACCGTCAAGAACGACGCGTTCTACGAAGCGAACGAGACATTCTCGGTGTGGCTGACCGGTGCCGTCAACGCGGTCATTGCCGACGGCCTGGGAACGTGCACGATCAAGAACGACGACCCCCAACCAACCTTGGCGGTCAGCGGGGTGAGCAAGCGCGAAGGCAACGCCGGCACGACGCGGTTCGACTTCCTGGTGGCGCTTTCCGCGGTCAGCGGGCGCGACACGCGTGTCCGTTATTCCACCAAAAACGGCACGGCCGCGGCTGCAAGCGACTTCACAGCGGTCAGCGGAATCCTGACCATTCCCGCCGGGCGAAAGACGGCCAGAATCTCGGTCTGGGTCAACGGCGACAAGACGTTCGAGCGCGACGAGACCTTCCAGATGGTTCTCGGCAGCCCCGACGGAGCCACGATTGCCAAAGGCAAGGGCAGCGCCACGGGCAGGATCATGAACGACGACAAGCCCCGGAGGAAGGTGGCGACGTCCGGCGTTGTGCAGGGGCTTGCGGTGTCATCGGAGGCAGCCCCCGACACAACCGAGGACAACGGCCAAAAGGCCGCGGCCGTGGCCGCGATCATGGAGCAGTGGACTTCCGCGAACGACCTGGAGGACCGCTGCACGATCCTCGCCGAAACCTCCGGCCGGTGAACGCCGGCTACGGCTGCCAGTAGGGCCACATGGCGGCCCGCCCCGGCGGCAGATCGGTGATCCGCCGCTCGGAGCGATCCGAAAGCCGCATCACGTACAACTGCCGCGCGCCGCCGCGTTTCGACCCGTATAGCAGCCATTGGCCATCGCCGGATGGTTGCGGATGATAGTGCAACACGGCTTCGGCTGATCGGGTGAGCTGCTCTCGGTGGCTGTCGAGCGACACTCGAAACAGCTCGACGCGGCCTTCGACCTGAGCGGTGTAGAAGACCGATTTTCCGTCGGCCGACCAGGCCGGCGTGTCGCTGCTCCCGCCGTGAAAGTCGTGGACGTCGAGGAACTCG
>CAZFKF010000095.1:0-10095 GCA_964518805.1 uncultured Planctomycetaceae bacterium
TGTTCGTAGCCGATCACGGGTGAACCCGACGCCGTGGGACCGGGGCTGGCCATCTTCTTAACCCCGTAGACGACGACGTACGGCTTCCCATCCCGCGCGGAGACGAAGGCCGCGTCCACGTCGGTGATGTGGAATGACTTGCGCTGGGCTTCGGGGAGCTTCTGAATGAATGCCTTGAATTCCGCCTCGCTGGCGGGACCCATGCCCCGGTGCTGGCTGGCATACTGCATGTAGAGCACGGACAGGGCCTTGAGACCCGATTGTTCGCGCTGCTGCGCTTCGCGTTGTCGGCCGCCACACCCCAATACGGCAACGGCAAGACAAGCCGCCGACCACCCCAATAGATTCAGCCGCGGGCAATTGGAGGACCGAACCATCGCCGTACCTCTTTCTTCTTTGGGTCGCGCCCCGCCGAATGACTGCGGCCCCTATGATAGTCCGCGATGATGTCCGAGCCAAGCCGGTTTCCAAATGCGCACCCCGGTAGACCGTCGAAGGCAGAAACTATACCAATGTACAGTTTTGCGCGTCGGGGCGCACTGCTAGGGATGGCGGGGGTGACACGCTTCGTCCTACGGGGCCAGTTTCTCCCGCAGTTCGGCAAGACAGTCGTTCTTGTGGATCCGCCATTGGCGAAGCGTGTCGCGGTCGCGGATCGTCACCGTGCCGTCGGCAAGCGTTTGCCCGTCCACGGTGATGCAGAACGGCGTGCCGATTTCGTCCTGGCGGCGATAGCGCCGGCCCACGGCGCCTTTCTCGTCGTAGAAGACGCTGAACTGCGACTTGAGCGCGGCGTAGATTTCGCGAGCGATCTCGGGCATGCCGTCCTTCTTGACCAGCGGGAACACGGCGGCCTTGATCGGTGCCAGGCGGGGATGGAACTTCATGAACACCCGCGCGGTCGGCACGCCCTTCTCGTCCGGGGCCATGTCTTCCTGGTAGGCCTCGCAGAGGAAGGCCAACGTGGCGCGGTCGGCGCCGGCCGACGGCTCGATGACGTGCGGCACGTAGCGTTCCTTGGTCTGGTCGTCGAAGTAACGGAGGTCCTTGCCGCTGCCGCGGTACTTGGGCTTGCCCTCGGCGTCCAACTCGACCACCAGGTCGTTTCCCTGGCGCACGAGTTTGCCTTCCATGTGGCTCCGCAGATCGAAGTCGCCGCGGTGGGCGATTCCTTCCAACTCGCCGTACTCGCCCGGCGGCAGGAACGGGAACCCATACTCGATGTCGGCCGTGCCGCACGAGTAATGGCTCAGTTCCTCCGGGTCGTGATCGCGCAGACGGAGGCGTTCGCGCGCCAGCCCCAGGTTCAGATACCACTGGTAGCGCCGGTCGCGCCAATACTGGTACCACGCGCGCGACGTGCTGGGGTGGCAGAAGAACTCGATCTCCATCTGCTCGAACTCGCGGGAGCGGAAGGTGAAGTTCCGCGGCGTGATCTCGTTGCGGAAGCTCTTGCCGATCTGGCCGATGCCGAAGGGGACGCGCACGCGGGTGCTGTCCAGCACGTTCTTGAAATTGACGAAGATTCCCTGGGCGGTCTCGGGCCGGAGGAAGCTCTTGCTGTTCTCGTCGCGCAGGGCCCCGCAGTACGTCTCGAACATCAGGTTGAATTCGCGGGGCTCGGTGAGGGTCCCCAACGTCGTGGCGTGCGGCCCGAGGGCCTTGGCAAAGTCCGCAGGTTGGATCGACGTGAGCGGGCACAGGTTCTCACCCGCGTCATCGCCAAACAGCCGGTACTGGACCTTCTCTTTGCGATGCTTGTCGAAGAAGGCCCTGGCCCGCTTCTCCACGTCGGCGAGCCCCTCCTGGCCCTGCGACTCGGTGGCGAAGAACACGAATCCCAGGTCGTCATACGGGACCCACTCACCCGAGGGGGTGTCCTTGACCCGCATTTGCAGGCGGCGGCCGTACACCTGGTCGAAGCGGTACCGCTTCCCGGTCTCGCGGCAATCGACCATCATGTCGTGGAACAGATCGTAGTGGCCCGAGCACTTCCAGACCTGCGGGTGCATAATGATCGTGCAGTCCAGTCCGGTCATTTCGTAGACCGAGGGGGCCCCCGGCGGGACTTCCTGCTCGTTGTGTCCGGCGACCATGTCGCGCCACCAGGCCTCGCGGATGTTCCGCTTCAGTTCGACCCCCAGCGGGCCGTAGTCCCAGAAGCCGTTCAATCCGCCGTAGATCTCGCTCGACTGAAACAAGAACCCGCGACGTCGGCACAAGGCCACCAGTTGATCCATTTCCATCGTGACGATTTCCTCGATTACATGAGCAACGGGGGGTCCTCGTTCACCTCCCCCCAGGTAGCAGGCACACGGAGCGTGCGTGCTACGTTGCGGGCCGGAACCCGCCGGAACAAACCATGTAGTCTATACCAGACTGTAGCCGTGGGTCCATACGGCGGACATGCCAGACCCCACTCAATTCGGGGTTCTGCTGGTTGTCTGTGGCCCGATTCCATGCCACAATATGCCCACGCCGTCGGCGCAGACGTGGGATGGGTCTCCGACCCCGTGCGGCCTTGTACGTCGGAACGGGGGCCGGCTTGGTTTGGTAGTTTGTAGTGCAGGCTTCAGCCTGTATCCGATCGAACGGGCTAAAGCCCGCGCTACGAACGTGCTGTCCGACGTTGAGCCAGGCTGGGTCTTCGGTCCGTCCCGAAACCGGTTCCAACACCAACAAACACCTTTGGGTGGCCCGCCATGTTGCGTAAGCAGTTGTTTGTGAAGAAGTCGCTGGAAGTGGTTTTGGCCGAGATGGCGGGGGAGCACCGTTTGCGCCGGGTGCTAGGGCCGGTGACCCTCTCGTCGCTGGGCATCGGGGCGATCATCGGCACGGGGATCTTTGTACTTACCGGGGTGGCGGCGCGCCAGTACGCCGGCCCAGGGTTGATTCTCTCCTTCGTCTTCGCCGGGCTGGCGTGTGCCTTTGCCGCGTTGTGCTACGCCGAATTCGCCTCCATGGCCCCGATTGCCGGCAGCGCGTACACGTATGCCTACGTCTCGTTGGGCGAACTGGTGGCCTGGGTTATCGGTTGGGACCTGGTGCTGGAGTACGCCATGTCGTCGGCCACGGTGGCCAACGGCTGGGCCCATTATTTCCTGAGCTTCATCGGGATGTTCAAAACCAAAGGGGGGCAGGCCCTCTTGACCATCCCCGTCTGGCTGGCAACCGACCCATTCACCGCGGCCGAGCAGCACGTCGACTACCGAACCGCCCAAACGCTTGTTGTTGCCGAAGCGACGGCTGTGCCATGGGGCTCCGAGGCTGGCGCAGCGATCGGCCTGCCAGTGCCGGCGGACAAGGGCCTGCACCGCGTGTCGGACGTCCGGGTTGCGTTCACTCAAGAGTCGCTTGCGGCGATCCAAGCCCTGCACGGGACAAAGGCCGAAGGCTCGATCCGTCGCGTGCAAAGGTCGATGGAGGATCAACTCCAATACGAGCCGGCTACGCCGCCAGCGAATAAGCTCGATCAGGTCCGAAAGAACAACGAGCACGGCTACGAGGCCTACAACCGCACTCCGCTGGTGATTGGCGGAGCCCACCTCACCTGCAACGTCGTTGCCCTGGCGATTACGGCCATCATCACGGCGATCCTGGTCATCGGCATCCGCGAGAGCGCGGGCTTCAACGCCGGCATGGTCCTGGTCAAGATCGGCGCGGTGTTGTTCGTCATTGTGGCGGGGATCGGCTACATCGATCCGTCGAACTGGTCGCCGTTCATGCCTTACGGTTGGAACGGCGTGCTCGGCGGGGCGGCGATCATCTTCTTCGCCTACATCGGCTTCGATTCGGTTTCCACCCACGCCGAGGAGGCCCGCAATCCCAAAACCGACGTCCCCATCGGCATCGTCAGTTCGCTGGCAGTCTGCACGGTGTTGTACATCGTGGTGGCGGCGGTGATCACGGGCATGATTCCGTATCCGCAGATTCCGCTCAACGCCCCCATCGCCGGGGCGTTCGAGAAATACGGCGCCACCGTGGCCCCGATCATCATCTCCGTCGGCGCGATCACGGGCATCACCAGCGTGCTCTTGGTGATGTTGCTCAGCCAGCCCCGCGTGCTGCTGGCCATGGCCCGCGACGGATTGCTGCCGTTCTCCTTCTTCGGGGCCGTACACCCTCGGTTTCGCACGCCACACAAGGCGACGATCCTGACGGGCGTCGTCTGCGGCCTGACCGCGTCGCTCTTTCCTTTGGAATCGTTGAGCCACATGGTCAATATCGGCACGTTGTTCGCGTTCGTGGTCGTCTGTTCCGCGGTGTGGCTGATGCGCAGGCTCAATCCCGACGCCGAGCGGCCCTTCCGTACGCCGATGCTGAACTTCGTGGCCCCGGCCGGCGTGCTCTTGTGCCTCTCGATGATGGTCTGGCTGACGTGGACCAACTGGGCCACGCTCGTCCGCCTGGTGGTCTGGCTGCTGGCCGGACTCCTGATCTACGCCTTCTACGGCCGTCATCACAGCCACCTGGGCAAGGAACTCCGCGGCGAAATCAGCCTGCACGGCGTCTCGCCCGCCGGCGTGCCGCTGGACGGCACCGCGAGCCCGAACGGCGGTGCGGCGGAGTAGACGAAGCGGACGAGTCTTTCGTAGCCGCAGGAGCCGTAGGTTATGCTTCAGCATAACCCTTCGCGAGACATCGCAAGCAAGACCTGCCTGGTGACGAACGGAGGATATGCTGAAGCATAACCTACGCGGTGATCTTCAGCCCGGCAGGCGCGTTTCTGCGAAATCATCGGATCGCAGATTCACGCAGCGCACTTGCCGCAACTCGGAGGCGGCCGTGGGGAAGTAACGGTCGACGTAGCCGGCATCCGCCGCTTGCTGGAGCGTCGCGGCACCGGATGGCAGGGCTGATTTCAGAAGCACCAGTTCTCCGGCGCGGAGAACGACGGCCAGACGCGCGGCGATCGAATCGCTGGTCACGTTCCACGAATGCGGCAACGGCGTGATTCCCATCGCATGCGCCCCGGCAAGAACGCGCGACTCGTCGCGAAGATACTGTTCCGGCTCGAAGATCTTCAACTCCGCGACGACTCCTTCGTCGAGCAACTCCTCATAGCGTTTGACAAGCACGGCTTCCGAGAGAAGACGCGCCGCCAACTCGGCCGACACGCCCAGCAGGCGGATGCAAAGCCAATGGGCCGCCTCTTCTCCCAAAGCGTGCCTGGCGAAGGCGTCGCGGATCACGTCGGCCAGGCGCCCCCCACCGACCACCATCACGTTCGGCATGGGCGGCTGGGCCGCCAGCCAATCGCGCAATCGCGGCACCAGGCCCTCGAAATCCAGCAGGCTTCCGCCGAGCTTGATCACCCGATGGGGCACGCATCACCTCCTTGCGTCGTTGCGGCGAGGACGGCCAGGGCGTGGGCCGTTGCCGCGCGAGAACGCTCCGGCCCCAACTCCGTGGCTAGGGAAACGACCGGCGCGCCGATTCCCGTCTCCTGCAAGACTCGGCGTGCCAGGAATTCGCCGCTGCCGGATACGACCACACCCGCAGGCGGCGTCGCCATGCTAGCCACGACTCTCGTGACCGCATCGGCCACTCGCCTGCACTGCGCATCGGCCACGGCCTGGGCCATGGCCACGGCGTCCTCGAGGCTGACCATGGTGCGGTCGGCGCAGATCGAGCGGGCGATTCGATCGTGGGCATAGTCCCTGGTTGCCGGGCGCCCGTCGGCTGTGTGCATGCTAGCCGGCTCCTCGGGCAGGTCTCCCAGTAGCAGATACGCGTCCCACGTCGTGGCGAACAGTTCCTCGGCCAGCGGGCAGGCGGTCTCACGCGACGGCCACCACACGCGGTCGGCCACGGCGCACAGCGGGCTCCGCTGGACGCCGGTATAGACCATCTCGCCGGCGATCAATCGATCCGGATCGGTGCGGCCGGCGGCTGCAACCCGGGCGTTGTCCACGGGAATGACGTCGCAGGTGGTCGACCCGACGTCGATCACGAGACCCGTTCCGCCGGGCAGGAACCGTCCGGCGAATCGGGCCAAGGCGTGCCAGTTCGAGGCGGCTGCCCGAAGCGGTTGCGCCTTGGCGTCGGCCGACGACGCCCAAGAGCCATCCGTCAGGTAGACGTGGATCGCGAGTCCGGAGGCCGCCTGCTCGACCGAATCCAGGATAGCCGCCACCCCTTCCGCTTTGGTGGCGAAGCAGTCGGCCAACTCGCCGGTCATGGTGATTGCCAGGCGATCGGCCGAGGGGCATTCGGCCAACAACTCGGCCAATGCCGCGGGCAATTCTTCGCTCCGCCGCCAGAGCGCGAACGGGCGTGACACGGCAAAGCCCGCTCCATCCGCCGCCTTCAAGTTCGCCCCGCCTATGTCGAGCGCCAGCCAGCGGCAGGCCTCGGATTTCACCACGGAGCAAGCCGCGAACGCTAAGGGCTTGGAAGGCAGACTCATTGCGATTCCGGTTCTCGTCCAATGGCCCTGATGTGGCCGGTAAGGCGGGCGTCGCCTCGCTCCGTCCGCCCTACGGACTTCCAACTTCGAACTCCTGGTTTCCGACTCCTATCTCCTCGCATCTCCCGTCGGCCTCGAATTGTACCTCAACCGCCCGGAACGACAACCGCGGCCGGCGGCCCTCGCAGACCGCGACGATGGCCGCGGCGAGGTTGGAATCGTCAGCGACTGCGGCACGCAGGCCGACGTAGGACGTGGTCAGCCGGGGGTTGATCTCGATCACGACGTCGTCGCGTCCATCGTGGTCGGCCCCCAGCACCAGGTCCACCCCCAGATAGCCCATCGCACCAGGCAACGCAGCAACGCATCGAGCGGCCAAATCGGCCGCTCGATGCGCCAGCGGAGCCTCCAACGGAAGCGAGCCGCCCTGATAGACAAAGCGCCCGTCGCCGCTGAGCCGCTGCCGGCACGGCAGAAGCGGAAAGACCCCGGCGGGCCCGCACAGCACGGCCACGCTTGCGGCCAAGCCCGGACAGAATCGCTCCAACCGGCCCGGCCCGCTGAGCCCGGCCCACCATGCCTCGGCCGCCGCTCGATCGGCCAGCAGACGCACGCCTTGGGAGCCCGCTCCCAGGAGCGGTTTTCCGACGGCAGGATAGTCGATCCCCCTGGGAATCCCCCTGCCGGGCTCGACGATCGAACCGTCGGGCGTCGGCAGGCCGAATGCTGCCAGACGTTCGATGGTCGCCTGCTTGTCGGAGGCGAGTTGAACGACGTCCGGGCCCGGCCCAAGCAGCCGCCCGCCCGCGGCCTCGACCCAACGGCAACGCTTCAGCAAGGCGTGGTCGAACTCTGGGGCGATGACCATCGTCGCATCGCACGCGGCCGCCAATTCTTCGATCGCAGCCCGTTCTTCGTCCGCCGAGCGCACCGCGCGATCGCCAGGGCCGGGAAACCCCGCACCGGCCGGACTCGGTCGCTGGAAGGCTGCGTTTCGTCGCCGGGACCCCTGCCAGAGGCGAGGCATCTCACCACGCTCCGCAGCATCGAACCGTGAATACTGAGTTCTCCGTATTGGGTACTCCGTGCTCCTTTCGCTCTGCGGGCCGTCGGCAGCCATCGAAGTCTCGCCGAGGCGATCGTCCAACACTCCAACGGTCTCGGTGCCAATCGCCGCAAGATCCGCCCTCACCGCCCGGGCCATCGCCGCGCCTTCGCGCAGGAGCGATTCCGGCGGCCATCCCCAACCACCGCCGAGAAACCCGCCGCCCGTCACGAACTCGTAGACAAACAAGCGCATGCAGCGCCTCGCGTCTTTCCATCGCGGACTTCGTCGAATGCCATTGCACAGTCAAGCGGACTGTCATTCTAACACAATCCGGCCGTTCGGCTGGACAGCCTTGCACATACGCCCTGCCGTGGGGATGGTGATCAAGCACTCGCAGAAGAGGGCCCTTGCGGACATCGTGGCCTGCTGTACCCGATCGCTTAGCGGACGGCTGTACCGATGTGGCGACTGCCACGAGTCGTTCTGGCGTTACCACTGCTGCCGCAACCGCCGCGGAGGTCGCCGTGGCCAGTGACGTCCTGATAGGCACCCTGCGACACGTTTGGCTCACGTTGGAGCCGCTGAACCTCCCGCTGGCGCTCGCCGACGGTCTGGCGCTGGCCGTATGGAAGCACGTCCGCGCGACCCGGGATGTCGATCTGCAAATCGATCTGCTTCTGGCCAGGTCGGAGTACCCCCGGGAAGCCCTGCGCCGTCGGGTGCCGATGGCATGGCCCGGCTTCGACCGGCCCATCGCAGTTCTGACGGCGGAAAATCCTGATTCTCCACGAACTCCTGGCCGGTCGCCTGATTGACCGCTTGGACGCGGCTGCCCTGTTGCGTGCGAATCGGCGAACGATCGACACGGCGTGCCTCGCCAAATGGGCAACAGAAAAAGGAATCGTGCAGGACTTGGTCGAAGTGTGGAGAGAAGCGATCCCCGGAGAGGAATCGCCTTTCAGCGACGCCGATTGACGCGGATGCCGGACTCCGCGCTCTCAAAGAATGCCCGAGCCCGGGCCGGGCGCCCTCCGAGGGCTCCCGTCCGGGCTCAGGACCGTGCCAAGTCTGGACCGAGACGCAGTCTACTGGTCGAAGTACAGGCAGAACTCATAGGGATGCGGGCGCAGGCGCAGCGCGTCGACTTCGTTCTCCGTCTTGTACCAGATCCAGGTGTCGACGACGTCAGCAGTGAACACGTCGCCGCGGAGCAGGTACTCGTGGTCCTTACGCAGCGCGGCCAGCGCCTGGTCGAGCGCGCCCGGCGTGGTGGGTACGTTCTTCAGCTCTTCCGGCGACAGGTCGTAGATGTCCTTGTCCAGCGGCTCGCCCGGATCGATCTTGTTCTGGATCCCGTCGATCGCCGCCATGAGCAGGGCGGAGAATGCCAGGTACGGGTTGCAACTCGGATCGGGGCAGCGGTACTCGACGCGCTTGGCCTTCGGGCTGGCGCTGTACATGGGGATGCGGCACGCGGCCGACCGGTTCCGCTGCGAATAGGCCAAGTTCACCGGGGCCTCGTAACCGGGGACCAACCGCTTGTAGCTGTTGGTCGTCGGGTTGGTGAACGCGCACAGCGACGGGGCGTGCTTCAAGAGGCCTCCGATGGCGTACAGGGCCATGTCCGACAGTCCGGCGTAGCCGCTTCCGGCGAACAGCGGCTCGCTGCCTTTCCACAGCGACAGGTGGCAGTGCATGCCCGACCCGTTGTCGCCAAACAAAGGCTTCGGCATGAACGTGACCGTCTTGTTGTACTTCCAGGCCACGTTCTTGCAGATGTACTTGTACATCATCATCTGGTCGGCCATTCGGACCAGGTCCGTAAACTTCATGTCGATCTCGGCCTGGCCGCCGGTGGCGACCTCGTGGTGCTGGGCCTCGATCTCGATGCCGCAATCGATCATCGTGTGCATCATCTCGTTGCGGATGTTCATCAACTGATCGGACGGCGGAACGGGGAAGTACCCTTCCTTGTAACGGAGCTTGTAGCCCAGGTTCGGCCCCTCGTCGCGGGCACGGTTCCACTGCCCTTCGACGCTGTCGACCGAGTAGAACGCGCCGTTGCTGCTCTGATCGTAGCGCACGTCGTCGAAAATGAAGAACTCGGCCTCGGGGCCGATGTAGGCGGTGTCGGCGATGCCCGTGCTTTTGAGGTAGTTCACCGCTTTGCGCGCGACGTTGCGGGGGTCGCGGCTGTAGTCTTCGCGGGTCACCGGGTCCTGGATGTTGCAGATCATCGACAGGGTCTTGATCGTGCAGAACGGGTCGATCGTGGCCGTGTCCGGCTGGGGAACGATCAGCATGTCGCTCTCGTTGATCCGCTGCCAGCCGCGAATGCTCGAGCCGTCGAAGCCCAGCCCGTCCTCAAACACGTCCTCATCGAGCTTGTCGATGGGAATCGTGAAATGCTGCCACAGGCCGGGGAAATCCATGAACCGCAGATCGACGGACTTCACGTCCTTTTCCCGACAGAATGCCAATACTTCTTTTGGAGTCACAGGCTCCTCCTTTCAACAAGAAAACCACTCATTAGCGCCACGACCTTGCAACCGTACCGCCCCCGACCGACCTCCGCATCGTGTGGGTCGCGACGGCCGGTTCCCGCCTCGTTTTAGCAAACCCGATACCATCGCCAGCG
>CAZFKF010000096.1:0-10093 GCA_964518805.1 uncultured Planctomycetaceae bacterium
TCGATCAGATCACCAAGGGCGGCTCGTGAGGAGCAACGACGTGTCCTCGACCCTGAAACGGCATAGTGTGCTGCCCGGCTTCGGCTTGACGCTGGGGTTCACGCCCTCGTATCTCAGCCTTGTGGTTCTGCTGCCGCTGGCGGCCTTGTTCATGAAGGCTGCCGGGACCGACAGCGCCGCGCTCTGGGCTGCCGCCACGGACGAGCGGGTCATGGCGTCGTACCGGCTGAGCTTCGGGGCCTCGTTGGTCGGGGCATTGGTGAACGCGGTCTTCGGATTGATCGTGGCGTGGGTGTTGGTCCGGTACACGTTTCCTGGCAAGCGGGTGGTGGATGCGATCGTCGACCTCCCCTTTGCCCTGCCGACCGCCGTGTCGGGCATTACGCTGACGACTCTTTACGCGCCGAACGGCTGGCTCGGACGGTGGCTCGCCTCGGTGGGCGTGCCCGTGGCCTATACGCCGCTCGGCGTGACGATTGCTTTGGTTTTCATCGGGTTGCCGTTTGTGGTTCGCACCCTGCAACCGGCGTTGGAGGACCTGGAGCCGGAAATCGAGGAGGCGGCCGCAAGCCTTGGGGCCGGCCGTTGGCAGACGTTTCGGCGGGTCATCCTGCCGACGATTCTGCCCGCCCTGTTGACCGGATTCGCATTGGCTTTCGCCCGCGGCCTGGGAGAGTACGGCTCCGTGGTCTTCATCTCCGGCAACAAGCCGATGCAGACCGAGATCGCGCCGCTGATGATTGTGACGAAGCTCGAACAAAACGACATGACCGGGGCGTGCGCGATCGCCGTGGTGATGCTGGTGGCGTCGTTCGCCATCCTGCTGGCGATCAATCTGTTGCAGTGGTGGAGCCGGCGGCACGAGGCGTAAGGCGGCAGGCACGCTCGGTGCGCAGCAGCGAAGCGCGATGGCGGACGGCACACGAAGTGTGCCTGCTACGTAGAGGGAAGAGCGGATGTCGAGTGCAAGCGTTGTCCAAGTCGTGCCTGCGATTCGAGCCCGGTCGCTAGCGGCGACGGCCGAGCCGGCGTTGATCCGCTGGCTGCTGATCGGCGTGTCGCTTCTGTTCCTCGGGCTGTTCCTGGTGGTTCCCCTGGCGGCCGTGTTTCTTCAGGCGTTTGCGGATGGCATCGGGGTCTACTTCAAGTCGCTCGTAGATCCCGACGCGTTGTCCGCCATTCGCCTGACGCTGATCGTGGCCGCGGTGGCCGTGCCGGTCAACACGGTATTTGGGGTGGCGGCGGCTTGGGCGATCAGCAAGTTCAACTTCACGGGGAAGAATCTCCTGGTGACGCTGATCGACCTGCCCTTCAGCATTTCGCCCGTGGTTTCCGGATTGATCTTCGTGCTGTTGTTCGGCCGCCAAGGGTGGCTGGGGCCGTGGCTCCAGGCCCACAACATGCAGATCATCTTCGCCGTGCCGGGAATCGTCCTCGCCACCGTATTTGTGACCTTCCCCTTCGTGGCCCGGGAATTGATCCCGCTCATGCAGGCCCAGGGGAGCGAGGAGGAAGAGGCGGCTCGGCTGCTTGGGGCCAGCGGTTGGCAGACGTTTTGGCACGTCACGTTGCCGAACATCAAGTGGGGGCTCTTGTACGGGATCATTTTGTGCAACGGCCGGGCGATGGGCGAGTTCGGCGCGGTGTCGGTCGTTTCCGGCCATATCCGCGGGCACACCAACACCATGCCGCTGCACGTGGAGATTCTCTACAACCAGTACACCGTGTCGGCGGCGTTCGCCGTGGCTTCGCTGCTGGCGGCGTTGGCCCTGGTGACCCTGGTCCTGAAGTCGATCCTGCAGTGGAAAGTCGCTCGGCAACTGGCGCAGGCGTCCAAGGACATCGCGGGAGGGTAAGATGAGCATCGAGGTTGAGAACATCAGCAAGACGTTCGGCCACTTCGCGGCCTTGCGAGACGTGAGCCTCAACGTAGCCACAGGCGAACTCGTGGCCCTGCTCGGCCCATCGGGGTCGGGCAAGACAACGCTCCTGCGCATCATCGCCGGCCTGGAGACGCCTGATCCGGGCAGCGGCCCCATCCGTTTTCAGGACGAAGACGTGGCGCGCCGCGGCGTTGGCGCCCGCCAGGTGGGCTTCGTATTCCAGCACTACGCCCTGTTCCGGCACATGACCGTGGCCCAGAACGTGGCCTTTGGACTGCGCGTCCGTCCGCGCCGCCTGCGCCCTTCCAAGGCCGAGATCCACGCGAAGGTGCAGCGTCTGCTGCAGTTGGTGCAGTTGGACACGTTTGCCAACCGGTATCCGAACCAGCTTTCGGGCGGACAGCGGCAGCGCGTGGCCTTGGCCCGGGCCCTGGCCATCGAGCCCAAGGTGCTTCTGCTCGACGAACCCTTCGGCGCCCTCGACGCCAAAGTGCGCAAAGAACTACGCCAGTGGCTCCGCCGGCTGCACGACGAGATTCACATCACCAGCGTCTTCGTGACGCACGACCAGGACGAGGCCCTCGAACTGGCCGATCGCGTGGTGGTCATGGACCAAGGCCGGATCGAGCAGATCGGCACGCCCGACGAGGTCTTCCATTCGCCCTCGACCGAGTTCGTAACCACGTTCCTGGGCCAGGTGAACTTGTTCCGCGGTCGGCTGGAGAACGGCCGGGTGCATTTCGCGTCGCTCTCGTGGGAGCTTCCTGAACATGCATCCATGCCATCCCAACCGGTGCGCGTCTTCGTACGGCCGCACGATTTCTCGGTCGAGACGCACCGCAACGGCGCCCCGGCGTTCCGGGCCACGGTGCGCCGCGTCCATTCGGCCGGCCCCAACGCCCGGCTGGAACTGGTGGCCGAATCGGGCGAACCGCTCTGGGTCGAGATGCCGCTGGAGGACTACCGCGAGCGCGGCATAGTGCCGGGAAGTCACGTCTTCCTGACGCCGCGCGACGTCAAGGTCTTTGCCGACGAAGACGGCTCGCGCCGCGCCAACGAACCGGCGGCGTGAAACACGCGTTCTCTCGTCGGCATCATGCACAGTACTTTTACGTAGTCGTTACGGAACGAATACGACCGCGATCTGGGGTCGGCCATAGAATTTCGGCGTTCGCGTATTCAGAACGGCCCCCCAAGCGAGAGTGGATCTGTGCAAACCGAAGCATGCAGCGTTGGAACGATTGAAGGCATTTCCGTTGTCGTCGCCCCCCTCCCTGAGCGAAAGTCGCCTCGGCGCATCGAGCCCGGATCGCGCTGGGCTCAAGGGGTGAATTGGCCGACCGTTTTCTGGCTCGCAACGGTGCACCTGGGGGCGTTGGCTGCACCGCTGACCTTCTCCTGGACCGGCCTGATCGTCATGCTGGTCTTGGGGTGGATCAGCGGCGGCATTGGGATCTGCCTCGGCTATCACCGCCTCTTCACACACGACAGTTTTGCCGTGGTCCGGCCGCTGCGATGGCTGATTGCGGTCTGTGGCAGTCTGGCCGGGCAGGGGCCGGTGATCGGCTGGGTGGCCGATCACCGAAAACACCATGCCCTGAGCGACCGCGAAGGCGATCCCCATTCGCCCAACGACGGCGCGTGGTGGAGCCACGTGCTTTGGCTCACTTCGGCCCGCAGCAGCACCAGTGAATTCTACTGCCGGCGATGGGCCCCCGACTTGCTCAAGGAACCGGTGCTGGTCTGGGTCGACCGGCTGTTCCTGCCCCTGCATCTTGCGTTCGGCGTTCTCGTGTTCGGGTTGGGCCTGTGGATCGGTGGTCTTGCCATGGCGTGCTCGCTCTTGGTTTGGGGGGTCTTCCTGCGACTTGTCTATGTCCTCCATGCGACGTGGCTGGTCAATTCAGCGAGCCACATGTGGGGGTACCGCAACTACGAGACCCGCGACAACAGCCGAAATCTATGGTGGGTGGCCCTCCTGACTTACGGCGAGGGTTGGCACAACAACCACCACGCCTTTCCTCGTTTGGCCCGCAACCGTCACCGGTGGTGGGAGTTTGATCCAACGTTCGAGGTGATCCGTGTTTTGGGGATGTTGCGGTTGGCGTGGGATATTGTTGAGAAGCATCCACGCCGCCCCGCCCTTGGCGATGCGACCAACGGCGGCGGCTCTACGGGGTGAGGCGCGCCGACTCGCGGGGAACCGACTTGATACCGGTTCGCTCGAATCCCTTGTACGCTTCGTCGCGCTGGACGAGGCCGAGTTGCGAGCCGACCATCCCCGACTGGAGCAGCGACTCGGCCTGTTGGTGCGAGATCGTGCCCGCGCCCAGCGCGGCGGCGAGCCGGGGCTGTCTGATGGGCCAGAGTTCGCCTTGCGTGAAAGCCCGCTTGAGACAGGCAACGTCGGCGACCGGTTTCGTGACTTCGATGCCCGCTTGTCGCAGTTGGCGACAGGCCGTCTGGAGATCGCAGCGGCAGGCAAGTCGATACATCCCGGCCTGCAAGAACGCCTCGCCGTGCAGTTCGCACCAGCGGTCGATCGCGCCGGGCTTGGCGGCGGGGGCCAGCGGTTGGCGGGCGAAATCGCCGGCAACTTCATCCGGTCCGGCGTCCACGTCGATGCGGACCACAACCGCGCTTCCGCGCTGTTCGAGAATCTGCGATCCCCAACCGGCCTCCTCGCCGGCGTAGAACCGTTCGCGACACTCCAGGCCAAGCGCTTCGAGCACCTCGATCAATCGGACGAAGTGTCGCCGGCTTGAGCGGTAGGTGTGGCAATCGTGGTTTGCCCAACCAAGCCCCAGGGCGTCTTGACGGGCCCGTTGGGTCTGTCCTGCGCGGTTGCGGCCTGTCCAGTATTCGCGTTCCGTCAGGAAGAACAGATCCGAGGCCCAGTCCGCGCCCAGGTCGTCGACGACAGAATAGATCAAGTCCTCGGCGCGATCGAACCCTCGATCAATCCGATCCCATTCCCGCTTGCGAGCGCGAAATCGATCTCCGTGCCACGAGGCCACTTGAAACTGGTGGACGGTGGCATAGGGCACCTCCCAGCCTCGGTATCCGTGACGCTCGACCACCCACAATTCGACGTTGCCGTTTTGGGCAACCCTCGCCTTGCGCAGCGGTGAAAGAAGCCCGCCCTGCGCGCAAACGGTTCCCGCCAGCCCATGGACGGCGAGGAAGTCGTCCACCGACTCGACCTTGATCGCCAGCCGATGGACTCCGTCGTTTGTCAGTTCGATGCGAGGAACAAGGGCCAGCGGATGCTCCCAGACCGCCTGCGCTCCACGGTCGTCGGCCAGCGCGAACCCCAGGCCGGGAAGGAGCGCCTCCAAGCGCGCTTCGGCGGGAAGCGCGTGGTGATCGACCCAGTCTGCCAGCCGGGTCCCTGTCTGACGGAGCAGCTTGTCGGCCAGTTCCCGGGCGGCGGGGCAATTGTTTAAGAATGCCTCGCGAATCTGCTGCAGAAACGCGGCCACATACGGCTGCGCTTGCCAAGCAGGGGGCTCGGGCACGTCGGCTATCGTATGCGCTGGTTCGACCACGAATTACCCGCGGTTTCCGAGGTTCTTGGGGCGCGTCACGCTGCCTATTGGAATTATATCCGTTGGCAAAGGCGTGGCTGCCGACAAGGAAAGAGGCTCCCGAGAGGGTCGTCGACAGTGCTATAATAGAGGGGCTCGGGCGCGAGCAAGCCGGCAGCGGTGCCCGGCGACTGTTCTTCGGATCCAATGCTGCGGAGTTGCCATGCTCTCAGGCGTTAGCATCGTCTGTTTTGCGGCCAGCTATGCGATTGCGTTGGCCCTCGAACTGACCCGGCTGCTGTTTCGGAGCGGCATTAGGGGGGCCATTATGCTTGGGTTTGTCGCGGCCGGCCTGTTCGCCCACACGGTTTACCTCTTCTATCGGATTGCCGAGTCCTACCAGGCAGCAGGGTCTCTCGGTGCGCCGCTTTCGAGCAAGCAGGAGTGGTGCCTGATCGCCGCTTGGCTGCTGGCAATCATCTATCTGTACCTCACCTGCTACCACCCTCGGGTGCCTTTTGGATTGTTCATTCTGCCGCTCGTGTTGGCCCTGATCGTGGTCGGGAAGCTCCTGGCCGACCCGCGACCGTCGGCACGCGAGCCAGCCTCGGCCATCTGGGGGCCGATCCATGGCATTTCGATCTTGTTGGCCACGGTGGCGGTCCTGGTGGGTTTCACCGCCGGACTGATGTACCTGTATCAGGACCGGCGTTTGAAGACCAAGGCGCCGCCCGTTTCGGGCCTGCGGCTGCCGAGTCTGGAGAAGCTTCAGCAGATCAACAGCCGCACGTTGGTGATGGCCCTGATCATGATGGGCCTGGGGATCATCTCGGGGATGGTGCTCAACGGCATCGAGCGCGTTCGAGGCGAACACCCCGTGCCATGGCACGACCCGGTGGTGTTGAGCACTCTCTTGATGTTCGTTTGGCTCGTCCTATCCAGCGGCATCGGGCTGGTGTATCGGCCGGTTCGCCAGGGGCGCAAGGTGGCGTACCTGACGATGGTGAGTTTCGTTTTCCTGGTGATCGCCCTGTGGAGCATGCTGGGCGCCGGCACGCGGCATCTCAACCGGGATGCAGGAGGCCGGCCGGCGGCACGATTTATTGCGGGCGGAGGACTGACTGCGATTGCGTCCGACCCCATCGCCCTTGCGCGGGGAGGCCGGGCATGAAGGTGCAGGTGGTCGGGTGCAGTCACCGCAATGCGCCGATTGCGTTTCGCGAACGATTGTCCTTCAGCCCGGCCGAAACGAGGGGCGCGCTGGTCAAGTATCGCAGCGCCTTCGCCGACTCCGAGGCGGTGATCCTCTCGACCTGCAACCGGGTCGAAGTCTACTCGGCCTGCGAGAGCGGCTCGAATCCCACCCGGGAAACACTCGCCGAGTTTCTCGGGGAGTTCCACGATTGGGACGCCGCCGCGATCTTCCCGCTTCTGTACGAACACCAAGCAGAAGAGGCGGTCCGCCATCTGTTTGCCGTGAGCGCGAGTCTCGACAGCATGGTGGTGGGCGAGGCGCAGATCGTGTCTCAGGTCAAGCAGGCGTACCAATGGGCGGTCGAGGAACAGACGGCCGGCCCGGTCCTGCACACGGCCTTTCAGGCCGCCTTGAAGGCCGCGCGCCGCGTGGCCGGGGAAACCGCCATCCAGCAGCGCCGCGTGAGCATCCCGAGCATCGCGGTGAGCGACTTTGCCAGCCAGATCTTCGAGCGTTTCGACGACAAGAACGTGCTCGTGATCGGCGCCGGCGAGATGGCCGAAGAGACGCTCCGCTACCTGCGCGACGAGGGGGCGTGCGACGTCACGATCGTCAACCGCAGCCCCGAGCGTGCGGCTGAACTGGCCCGCTCGTGGAAAGGCCGCTGCCGGCCCTGGGGGGAACTGATCGACGCCCTCGTGGCGGCCGACGTGGTGGTCAGCACCACGGGGGCTGAAGAGCCGATTGTCACGATCGACCGTTTCCTGGGTGTCGAGGCGGGCCGTGGCGGGAGACCACTCTTCGTACTCGATCTGGCCCTGCCGCGCGATTTCGACCCGCTCATCGGCGACCGGCCGGGCGTCTATCTCTACTCGATCGACGACCTGCGGCAGGTGTGCGAACGCAATCGGGCCGACCGCGACCGCGAGCTGCCCAAGGCAATGAAGATCGTCGACGAGGAGGTGGGCCGCTTCGTGGCCGACTGGCATCACCGCGTGACCAGCCCGGTGCTCCAACAGCTCAAGCGCGACTGGGAACGCTTGAAGGACGAGGAACTGCGGCGCCTGCTGAACAAGCTGCCGCAATTGGATGAGCGAAGCCGCGAGGAGATCCGCCAGTCGTTCAACCGCCTGGTGAACAAGCTCCTCCACCCGCCCATGGAGTCGCTCCGCGACGAATCGCGCCACGGCATTCCCATGGCCTTGCTCGACGCCCTGGCGAAACTCTTTCAGCTCAAGGACTGAGCGGCGCGAGGCATGCCGTCGCGCACCGAGAACCGTCAGGGTTCGAGCACGATCTTGCCGGCTAAAGTGCCGGACTTGTGCAAGGTGTTTTCTTCCTGGAGCCGATGGGCGGCGGCGGCCTCCGCGAGTCGCATCACGCGTCCGATCCGGGGCCGAAGCTTCCCTTCGGCCAGCCAGCGGTTGATGTCTTCGGATGCCTGGCGCTGCTCGTCGGGCGAGGCGTTGAACATGGCGAATCCGTGGACCGAGCAGTCCTTGACGTAGAACGGGCCCACGGGAAACGGCGGGTGGGCGTCGCGCCCGGCCATCAGGATCAACCGGCCGCGGAAGGCCAGGTGGCCGACGGCCTGATCGAGGTTCTGTTCACGCAGCGTCTCGAACCAGACGTCCACGCCCTTGGGGGCGAACTCGCGGATGCGCGCGTCGACGTCGTCGGTCTTGTAGTTGATCGCCAGGTCGGCGCCCAATTGCCGGCAGATCGCCGCTTTCTCTTCGGTGCCCGCGGTGGTCACCACGCGGGCCCCCACCGCCTTGGCCATCTGGATCACGCACGAGCCCACGCCGCCGGAGCCGCCGTTGACAAACAGCGTCTCCCCGCGCCGCAACTTCGCGTTGCGGAACAAGCCGAGATGGGCGGTGATGCTCACCAGCGCTGCGGCGGCGGCATCGCGGTCGGACACGCCCTGGGGAGTGCGGTAGAGCCAGAACTCATCGACGGCCGCATACTCGGCGAACACGCCCTGGCGCCCGAGCAAACCCTGGTTGCTTCCCCACACGCGATCGCCCGGCTTGAACATCGTGGCCTGCGGCCCGACGGCTTCGACCGTTCCGGCCAGGTCGCAGCCGACGATGAACGGCTTGGGCAGCTCAAGGGCGATGGCCCCGCTGCGTACGTAGGTGTCCACCGGATTGACGGCCACGGCCCCAACCTTGACGAGCACCTGCGCGCCTGCCGGCGACGGCCTGGGCAGGTCGCCATAGACGATGTTTTCGGGCGGGCCCGGCTGGTTAATGTACGCGGATTTCATGGCTGACCCCCTCGCGTTTTTGGAGTGCGGCGATTGATCGCCGCTTTCTCTTCGCAGCGCGAACGGCCTGTGTGGCGTGCCGTCGCGCAGCGTCGGCATGTGAACTGCCCACACGCCGACCCGCGGCTAAGGCCGCGTGACGGCATGCCACACTCGTTCATCTCTTGCCGGCGCCGCTGTGCCTCAAAGAGTACGCGGGGGGGCGTGCAAAGGCAACTAGCCGACGTATTGCGAGAGCCGCTTCAGGACTTCGCCTTCGGGGCTGCGGATGGTGACCTCGAGGGGCATCTGGCCGGGGAGGTTGTGGGTGGCGCAGCCGAAGCACGGGTCGTAGGCCCGGAAGGCCATTTCGACCATGTTCAGCAAGCCTTCGGTCACTTGGCCCTTGTGGATCAGCCCTTGGGCCGCTTTCTTGACCGACATCGAGATCGGGGCATTGTTGTTCGTGGTGCCCACCACCAGGTTGACCTTGGTGAGGATGCCGCGCGAATCGGTGGCGTAGTGGTGCGTCAGGGTGCCGCGCGGGGCTTCGACGCAGCCAACGCCCTCGGTGGGCGTCTGGGTCGGCAGCACACGGTATTCCTTGCTGGTGATCTCGGGATCGGTGGCCAGTTCAACCCAGCGCTCGGCGGCGTAGAGCAGTTCCACCAGCCGGGCCCAGTGGGTGGCCAGGGTGTGATGGACCGGCTTGCCGCCCAGGATCTCGTACATCCGCTTGTACTCGGCGTTGGCCAGGGGCGTGGCCATGCCTTCGGCCACATTGCACCGCGACAGCGGCGTGGCCTTGTACACGCCCGAATCGGCGCCGTCGACCAAACCCTTCCAGCCGACCTTTTTGAGATAGGGGAACTTGAGGTAGCTCCACGGCTCGACCCGCTCGGCCACGTACTCCTGGTACATGGCGCAGGGATACTTGGCGTGCTCTTTGCCGTCGGGCCCGGTGATGCGGATCAGGCCGTCATAGAAGTTCGTGCGGTTGTTGGCATCGACCATGCCCATGTTGTAGGTCTTGTGGACATAGATGTCGCCGGTCACGAGCTTCACGTAGTCGGTGTTCTTGAGGACCACGTCCTCGAAGATCTTGAGCGAGAACTTGCCGAACTCAATCGCGTCGCGCCCCAGGCGCTCGATCTCCAGGCGCTGTTCTTCGTTGATTCCCTTGCTGACGCCGCCGGGCAGGCCCCAGTTGGGGTGGACGCGCCGGCCGCCGATCATC
>CAZFKF010000097.1:0-10057 GCA_964518805.1 uncultured Planctomycetaceae bacterium
TGCTTCGGCCGACGCCCGGACGCCCGACTTCTTCCCCGGCAAGAATCACTTCGCGCTCTATCCCAACGCCGAGAACGAAGCCTTCTTCCGCCGCGTCGTCGAAACGGGTGAGCCGTGTCGCGTCACGGCGAAGCGATTCGAGTACAAGGAGCATCCGGAGCGGGGCGTGTCCTATTGGGACTGGAGCCTCGTGCCCATCAAGGATGGTGACGGCCGCGTCGAGCGGCTGGTCCTGACGCTCTTCGATGCGACCGAACGCAGGCGTTCCGAGGAGGAAGCGTTGCAGGCCAGAAGCGATTGGGAGCGAACGTTCGACAGCGTTCCGGACCTGATCGCCATTCTCGATCGCGAACACCGCGTTGTCAGGGTGAACCGGGCCATGGCCCAGCGCCTTGGCATGACCGCGGAGCAGTGCATCGGACAGGCGTGCTATCATTGCGTGCATGACGCCGACGCCCCGCCCGACGAGTGCCCGCATCGCCGCGCGCTCGCTGACGGACATATCCACGCCATCGAGGTCCGCGAGGATCGCCTGGGCGGCGACTTCCTGGTCAGTTGCACCCCGCTATTCGACGAGAAGGGATGCCTGCTGGGATCGGTTCACATTGCCCGCGACATCACCGACCGCAAAGCCGCCGAAGCGCGGTTCCTGAAACAGGCTGCCCTGGTAGCCAGAAAACGGACACTGCTGGTCGACTGGTCGGCCCGCGTGGTCGGCCAGAAACGCCTCACGGAACTACTCACGACGGTGAGCGATGCCGCGCGGGCCTTGACCGACGCGAGGCTCAGCATGTGCGGTCACGGCTACGCGGGCGGCGAGTTCGTGCTGGCAATGACGTCGGATTCGCAGCCGAGCCATCCCGGCCACGCCGGAACGACCATCGCCATTCCGAATGGGAACTGGTGCCTGGACTTGCTCCAAGACAACCCTTCAGTGCGACTGAGCGAAGCGGAGGTGCGCAACCGCCCGAACTGGTGGGGGTTGCCCGAAGGGCATGCCCCGCTCCGCGGCCTCGTGGCGGCGCGCCTGACCGACGCCCTGGGTCGGCCTTGCGGACTTGTCATGGCCAGCGACAAGGAAGCGAGCGCGGAGTTCACCGAAGAAGACGAGTCGGTCTTGACGCAACTGGCCACCATCACCTCCTTGGCCCTCCAGCACATCGAGGCCCGAGACGCCGCCAACGCGGCCAACGAAGCCAAGAGCCAGTTCCTCACCAACATGAGCCACGAGCTGCGCACGCCCATGAATGCCATCATGGGCATGACCGAGTTGGTCTTGGCCGAGAAGAATCTGTCGCCCGTGGCACGCGACTGCCTGGAGACCGCGAAGGAAGCCGCGGACGCCCTGCTGGAGTTGCTCAACCAAATGCTCGACTTCTCGCGCATCGAAGCCGGCAGGCTCGAGCTCGACTCCAAACCGCTCGACCTGCGCGAGCTTCTCGCCAAGACGCTCAAGCCCTTGGCGATCCGCGCGTCGCAGAAAGGACTGGAATTGAACTGCGACGTCCCGCCGGACCTGCCCCGGCACGTTCTCGGCGATGCGCTAGGTTTGCGGCAGATTCTCACCAACCTGGTCGGAAACGCGATCAAATTCACGTGCAAGGGCGACATTGTCGTGCGGCTTCGGCTGGTGGAGAGGACTGAGACGGAGGTCTGCCTGGAGTTCTCCGTCTCGGATACGGGAATCGGCATCTCGGCCGAGGATCAGGAAAGGGTGTTTGCCCCTTTCGTGCAGGCCGACGCCTCATTGACCCGTCAGTTCGGCGGCACGGGCCTTGGGCTGGCCATTTCCAACAGCCTCGTGCGGCGCATGCGCGGTCGCATGTGGCTGGAAAGCTGCTCGGGCGCGGGCAGTGTCTTTCACTTCACGATTCGACTGGGGCTTCAGCCGGAGTCCGACGCGGGTCCGGAGACGGCGACCGAGTCGCTGGCACACCTGCGCGACGTATCCGTGCTTATCGTGGACAGCAGCGAGACGAACCGGCGCGAGTTACAACTGGCCCTTGCCGGGTGGTCGATGCGGCCTGAAGCGGTATCTGACGTCGCGACGGCCTTGCCAAAGCTGCACGAAGCCTTGGCTGCGGGCCGGCCCTTCACGGTGGTGATCGCCGCCGCAGACCTCCCTGGAATCGACGGTTTCACGCTGGCCCAATGGATTCGAAGCGAGCGTAAGCTGGCCGGTTCGATCATCCTGATGATCTCCGCGTCTCGGCGGTCGACGGAGACCCCGCGGGCGGCTGCCTTCGATGGGCTCCGGCTCGACGTTCCGGTGTCCGAGTCCGCCCTGCTCGCCGCCTTGACGGACGCCGTCGCGATCGCGTCATGGGGAATCCGCGGAATCGCGATGGGCAAGCCTCCCGTGCGGATGTCCAGCGCAAAGAAGCCTTTGAGAGTCTTGCTGGCCGAAGACAATCCGTCCAACCAGCGATTCGTCGCCATGGCCCTGCAGAATCGAGGTCACGACGTGGAAATTGCCGCCAACGGACAACTGGCCGTCGAACTGCTCGGGCGGAGCCATTTCGACGCCGTGCTGATGGACATCCAGATGCCGCTGATGGACGGTTTCCAGGCCACGCGGGAAATCCGCCGATTGGGAGACTCCAGGAAGTCGCGATTGCCGATCGTCGCCTTGACGGCCCACGCCATGAAAGGCGACGAGCAGCGCTGCCTGGCCGCCGGCATGGACGCCTATCTGAGCAAGCCGGTCAACGTCACAGAACTGGTCGAGACGTTGGAACGACTGTGTTTCCCAGGAATGCAGTCGTCGCAAGAGCCGGCAGAGTAAGCGGTCGTCCCGATTGAGATTGCAGGCCGCCTTAACTCGGCGGCATCGTTGACTTCGCGAAGGCGATCACGGCGATGCCTGCCAGGAATGCCAGCAGCATGCCGAACAGGCACCAGTAGGAGCGCCGCGGAGCGCCGCGGAACTCTTTCCACAAGAAGATGCCCCAGAGAGCCGTGACGATGGTCGCGCCACCACCGAACGCGTAGCTGATCGCCACGCTCACTCGCCCGCCAGCCACGAAGTTGCAGACCGTTCCAGCCGCCCAAACCACTCCCCCCAAGAGCCCGAAAACGTGGAAGCGAATGGGCGCCGCGAAGAACTGGGACATGGTCACCGGCTCGCCACCGGCAATGGGGCGACGCATGAAGCCGTAGTTGCTTACGATCGTGCACAGAAGGATGCCCGTTCCGAGCATGACAACCGCGGCATAGGGGTCCAACGCCTCGGGGCCGACCATGGCTTGTTGGAGACACGGCGGAAACGCGCCGGTGAAGACGCCACCCAACAGGGCAATCACGATTCCACGCATCGAGAAGACAATCGTGCCCGCCATGGCCCGGTAGGCCGCCGCGTCGAGGATCACCGAAAGCAGGATGAGAGCTAAGCCGATGGCCATGGGAATCGCGGGCACGGCCGGCTCGATGGCCCAACTCACGCCGCCCCCGATCAGCATCGCGAGCCCAATGCACACCGGAAACGCCACGGCCATGCCCGCCAGACTGATGGCCGCCACCAACAAGACGGTACCGATGCTGAACACGATGCCGGAGGCGATGCCCCAAGCCGCCTTGCCTGGGTCCATCGAGCCGTGAAACACGGCCGACGCAGGCCCCAGCAGGGCGGACAGCACCAGCACGCCCACCATGATGCCCACCGCGTAGTCCCAGTAGAACAGCTCAAAACGGTATTGCCCGCGCGCCAAGCTGAAGGCGTTGGCCCAGGAGCCCCAGCACAACATGCTGAGCACCATCAGGACAAAGGAAGCGGCGAACGTTTCGGGAATGTACATTTCTCACCTGCTGTATGGCACGGCACCATCCCACCACCGCAAACCACGCGGCGATTAGGTGTCACGAGGCCGTCTATCCTACCAATCGTCCTCGCGAAATCCAAAGCGCTCGGCCTAGAAGTTGAAACTCGTACGCCCGCGTGATAGGATTCGGGGACTGCCGTGGGACTCCCCGGCAGGGCCTATGTGGAGTGTCTCAGTCTATCGCGCTGGAGGACCATTTGTGAACCGATTCGTGCGACTCAACGTGATTGTCCTGGCCTCTTGGCTCTTCTTGGCCAACGTGGCCGTTTCCGACGGTGTGGGGACGGGCGCAAAGTACAAGGGACCGACGGGGCTCCAACTATACAGCCTTCGCGACATGATGAAATCGCAAGGGCCGGCCGCCACGCTCGACAAGACCAAGGCGTTTGGCTTCAAGTACGTCGAAGTGGCTGACCTCGGTGGCTGGACGCCCGCCGAATTCAAGGCGCAGCTCGAACGCCGCGGGCTGGTTCCCGTGGGCAGGCACTATCCATACGAGCAACTCCGGGACGACATCGACGCCGTCATCCGCGACGCAAAAGCCCTGGGATTGCCTTATGTCGGCTGCGCTTGGATTGCACACCGCGGCCCGTTCGACGAGAAGCAGTGCCGCGAGGCGGCCGCCGTGTTCAACCGCGCCGGCGCCGCCCTGGCCAAGGAAGGAATGAAGTTCTACTATCACAATCACGGCTACGAATTCCAGCCGTACGAGCAGGGCACGCTGTTCGACCTGCTGGTGGCCGAGACCGATCCGAAGACGGTCTATTTCCAGATGGACGTGCTGTGGACCATCTTCCCCGGGCAGGACCCGGCGAAACTGCTGAAGAAATACCCCAATCGCTGGCTGCTGCTGCACCTCAAGGATCTCAGGAAGGGCGTGCCGCTGGGGAGCCTGTCGGGCTCGACGGACCTGACCAATGACGTGGCCCTGGGCAGCGGACAGGTCGACTGGCCCGCCTTGCTGGAGGCAGCCCAGGAGGTCGGCGTGAAGTACTACTTCATCGAAGACGAATCGCCCACCGTCCTGGAGCAAATCCCGCAGAGCCTGCGTTTCCTGGAAACGAACTAGAAGAACTCGATTCCAAACAGCTTGGCCTGACGCATGCGGAACCGGAGTATGACCGGCTTTCCGCCGTGTTTGAGCTGCGACTCCTTCTTCCAAGCGACGTTCATCGTGAGGCTGTCGCCGATCAGCCGGTCGGCATCGGCGAAGCTCCGGCCGGCCAGATCGTCGCCCTGACCGAAAAGCCGGACGGCGACCTGGATGTAGCCGGTCGGCAACACGCTGGCATTGAGCCGGATATGCTCGCCAGGCGGAACGATGGCCACCGTGGCGAATTCGCCCTCGGCTTCGCTTTCCAGGGCTACGAGGCGCCCTTTGGGCCAGGTGGCCAGGCCGGCGACGCCGGGTACGCCCGGATACAGACCCTTGCGCTGCGCGATGTCGCGCCCGGGGTACTTGTGCGGAATGGGTACGCCGTCGTACGCAATGCCCCAGCGATCTCCGGGATACTCCAAGAGCGGGCCGGAGCACGTGACGAACGCCCCGTCGCGAGTGCCGGTCGCCCCCGGCGAAAGCACCGATCCGCCCGGCACTCGCGACCATGTCCACCCGTCCGGGCTGGAGAAGAGCCAAACCGAGCCGGCGTCCTTTTCCAACTCCCAAAGCCACGGAAAGAGGACGTGGTTGTCCGGGCAATCGGGGAGTGTGGTCTTGCCGTTCGTATACCAGACGTGGCTGGGCGACATGTCGGCGCCGGTGCCCAGCACGATCTCGGGCTTGCTGAAGTGGCGGAAGTCACGGCTCGTGGAACGTCCGACGGAGCGTCGCCCCACGGCGATCCAGCAATCCGAGTTGTCCGGCACGAATCCCGGTGCCCGCGGATTGACCTGCCAGGCGCGAACGTAGGCCACATACTGTTTCCGATCGACGTCGTAGGAGCAGGTGTTGAGCGTGTCGGCGTGCTGGATCATCAACGGCTCGGCAAGCGATTGCCAGTGAATCCCGTCGCGAGAGACGGCGCCGAAGACCGCCACCACGCAGCGGAATCCGCCCACGTTGGGCCGCCGGGCCATGGTGTCGGCCTCGCCCGGGTACTTCTTCTCGAACGCCGCCCACTCGTCGTCGGTGATAAGGCCCAGGTAGAACATCTTGAACCGTTCGTCGCGCGACGACGGGTCGACGAACACGGTTCCGCCGTGAAAGCCTCGGGCCGAACCGTTCACGTCGCCGCGGAAGACGATGTTGTTGTCACGGTTGCCGGCATACTCGAACAGGCCGATTCGCGGCGTCTTCCAGGTCACGGCGTCGATGGATTCGGCGTACGCCACGTGGGCGTTGTGCCCGGGAAGGATGCGATCCTTCGTGCTGAACGGCTCGGGCGTCGAGCAGGGGGAAACCGTGTACCAGGCCTTGTACTTGCCGTCGTCGAAGAGCGTGGCCGCGAGTTGCCCCGGTTTGAACGGTGTCTTGGTGGCCGGCTGAGCGACCAGGCGGACGCCGCGCGGCATGTCGAGGGGCTCAAACCGAGCCGGGCGCGTTCCATCCCCTTTGAGCCACGCCCCGACCGCCTGGGCGCCCGCGCCGTCGGCAGGATCCCGTTCGATCCGCCACGCGAACTGCCCCTGCCGCACATACTTCCAACTCGTGAAATACACGTGGCGCCCCTTGAGCGTCACCGGTTCGCCGTAGTAGGTCGGCTCGGCCGCGGATGCCGACAGCGAAAGCGCCATCGCCACTGCAAATGCGATTTTCGACATGGTTGCCGTCTCCATATTTCTGGTTCATCCGGACACCATGAAGTCCAATTCTGCCGGAGTCAAATGGCCGTGGCAAGAGGCAGCCCGCGGTACAGCTAGAGCCGACTTCGATGCTGGAGTTGCCTCGCTACACCTGCTACATTGAGATTGCGCGCTCGCGTGGGACAGCACGCGCCGACCGCCCGGTGAGGAACCTCGAACGTCGTCTGAAGGAGACCAACACGTGAGACACTGCATTTGCGTCGTCGTGGCCTGCCTGATCGCTTCGCCGGTTCTGGCTGCCGAGTCCGCGAAACCCGTGTTTCGCGCCGGCGCGGCCACGAGCAATATCACGCCGCCCCTGGGAGGCGAGATCATCGGGGGCTTTGCGCCCATCCCGGCCACGAACGTGCACGACCAACTCCACGCGCGGTGCCTGGTGCTGGACGACGGGCGGACCCGGCTGGGCCTGGTCGTCTGCGATGTGTTGGGGATCGATCGCATCGTGAGCGACGAGGCCCGCAAGCTCATCCAGCAGAGCACCGGCATCCCGCCTGCAAACGTTCTGATCTGCGCCGTGCACACGCATTCGGCATGCAGTGCCTTGGGGAGCGACCGCTTCAGCGTGCCGCGGGAATTGGACGAATATCAACGTTTCGTGGCCCGGCGGATTGCCGACGGCGTAAAGTGCGCCGCCAACGTGCTGCGGCCCGCGGAACTGGCGTTTGTCACGGCCGACGCGCCCGAGCATGTGTTCAACCGGCGGTGGTCCTTGAAGCCGGGGACGATGCCTCCGAACCCGTTTGGTGGAATCGACCGGGTGATGATGAATCCCGCCCCGGGCAGCCCCGATCTGGCCGGTCCGGCCGGTCCGACCGACCCCGTTGTTTCGGTCCTCGCGCTGCGCGAGCCGAAGGGCCGGCCGATCGCGGTCTTTTCTGCGTACTCGCTGCATTACGTGGGCGGCGTGAAGTACGGGGACATCTCGGCCGATTATTTCGCGGTCTATTGCCGTTGCTTGGAGCGGTTGCTCCATGCCGAGGACCAGGATCCGCCGTTCGTGGCCATGATGGCCAACGGAACCAGCGGCGACGTGAACAACATCAATTTCCTCCATCCCCGTCCGGCGCAGGATGCCTACGTGCAGATGCGCCACGTGGCCGAGGACCTGGCCCGCAAGGTCCAGGCGGCCCTGGCCAAGGCGGTCTATCGCGACGGCGTCACCTTGGCCGCGCGGTACCAGGAGCTGCCTATCGCCAGTCGCCGTCCCAGCGAGGAACAGCTCCGTTGGGCCAAGGCGATGCTCGCCAAGCCGGCCCCCGCGCCGGGTACGATCGACCTGCCTCGCATCTATGCCGAACGCACGATGCGCGTCGCCGAGTATCCGCAGACGATCCCACTCCCGCTGCAAGTGTTGCGCATCGGTGACGTCTGTATCGGCACCATGCCGAACGAGGTCTTTTGCGAGATCGGACTGGACTTCAGAAAACGTTGTCCCCTCCAGCCGGCATTTCTTGTTTCTCTGGCGCATGGCTATTTCGGGTACCTGCCGACGCCCCGCCAGCACGAACTGGGGGGCTACGAGACGTGGCTGGGCACAAGCCGCCTGGAGACGCAGGCCTCGGAAAAGATGTTCGACGCCTTGCTGCGAATGGCGGCGGAAAACCGGGTCTCGGGCGCGAAGTAGCTTGACCGAAAGCCGGGAGTTGCGAGTAGAGAACGACCGGACGGCATGACGGCACCGGGAGCCTCTTTCCATGCCGGCGGAGCAAACCTCGCCGGTAGAATGCGTATGCCGTCGGCATAGAACAGGGGGCTCCCGATCGATTGTAGCTCCGCCCGTTGGCTCACCCCACGTTGAACCGCTTGGGCTGCCGCGATACGATGGCGGAAGTTACCTTCCATGGAGACTCTCGAATGAAATCGCGACTGCTCTGCGTCCTGTTTGCCGCGCTGTTCGGAGGAGTTGGGGGGCTGTCTGCGGCCGAGTCCGCCACGTCGCCGGCCGATTGGGAGAACCCCCAGCAGACCGGCATCAACCGCTTGCCCCCGCACGCCTCGCTCGTCGCGTGCCCCGATGCCGCAACGGCGCGATCGATCGCTTGGGTTGGCAATGCCCAGCGGATCAAGTCGCCCTGGTACCGTTCGCTCAACGGGCCGTGGAAGTACCACTACTCGAAGACGCCCGCCGAGCGCGTGCCGGGCTTCTTCCAGCCCCAATTCAGCGACGCCAATTGGCCCACGATCCCGGTCCCCGCCAACGTGGAGATGGAAGGCTACGGTGTGCCGATCTACGTGAACATCCAGTATCCCTGGGGGAAGGCCGATCCGCCGTACATCCCCAAAGACAATCCGAACAACACGGTCAGCGCGTACCGCCGCCATTTCACCGTGCCGCCCGAGTGGAAGGGCCGCCGCGTGATCCTGGGCTTCGACGGCGTGAGCTCGTTCTGCTACGTTTGGCTCAACGGCCGGCGGGTCGGCATGAACAAGGACAGCCGCACGCCCGCCGAATTCGACGTCACCTCGTTCGTCCATCCGGGCGACAACGTGCTGGCGGTCGAGGTATTCCGCTGGAGCGACGCCTCGTACCTTGAAGATCAGGACTTCTGGCGCCTCAGCGGCATCTTTCGCGACGTGTATCTTTACTGCGAGCCGCAGTTGCACGTGCGCGACTTCAAGGTGATTACGGAACTGGACGCCGAGGGCCGGAATGCCGACCTGCGCACGCACGTCGTGCTGGAAAACAGCGATGCGCAATTCCAGCCGGGCATCGTCGAAACGACGCTCCTGGACCCGGCGGGCGCCGTCGTGTTCTCGGAAGCGTCCGACGCCTTGGACGTCGCGCCGCGCGGCGGGGCGGAAGTCGCGGCGGCCCGCATCGTCAAGGCGCCGCGCAAGTGGTCGGCCGAGGACCCCGCCCTGTATCGGCTGCTTCTCACGCTCAAGGACAAGTCCGGCGCCGTTGTGGAAGTCGTACCCTGCAAGGTCGGGTTTCGCAAGGTGGAGATCCGCGACGGCGAGCTGTTGGTCAACGGCCGGGCGGTGCTTCTGAAGGGCGTCAACCGGCACGAACACGATCCGGACCGCGGCCAGGCGATCACCGTGGATTCGATGGTCCGCGACATCCAGTTGATGAAGCGGAACAACATCAACGCCGTGCGGACCTGTCACTATCCGAACCAACCCGCCTGGTACGATCTCTGCGACCAGTACGGCATCTACCTGATTGACGAGGCGAACATTGAAAGCCACGGCATGGGGTACGACGAGAAGACGCTGGCCCGGCGGCCCGAGTGGCTTGCCGCCCATCTCGACCGGACGCAGCGCATGGTCGATCGCGACAAGAACCATCCGTCGGTCATTATTTGGTCGCTGGGGAACGAGGCAGGGGACGGGCCGAACTTCGAGGCCACCTCGCGGTGGATCAAGTCCCACGACCCGAGCCGGCCCGTGCACTACGAACGGGCCGAGATGCGCCCGCACACGGACATCGTCTG
>CAZFKF010000098.1:0-10040 GCA_964518805.1 uncultured Planctomycetaceae bacterium
CAGGTTTGGCTGCCGCAATCTTCGGGCTCTTGAGTGGGGAATGGGGAGTGTGGAATCCGGGTACATCGCAGGCTGATTCGGAGCCGTCGGCTGAATCGGCGCCGGTTGGCAAGTCCGCGCTTCCGATGGAGCCCACCGTCCCGCAGGCCGAGCCCGAGCGGTTCCGTGAGGCACGGCGGCGGATGGTCGAGCGCCAACTCCGCGGGCGCGATATCACGGACGCCCGGGTGCTGAGCGTGATGGGCCGGGTTCCGCGGCATCGCTTTGTGGCCCCGGGACTGGATGCCGAGGCCTACGACGACCATCCCTTATCGATCGGGCACGGTCAGACCATTTCGCAGCCCTACATCGTCGCGTTGATGACGCAGTTGGCGGCGCCGCAACGCGAAAGCCGGGCGTTGGACGTCGGCACCGGCAGCGGTTACCAGGCCGCAGTCCTGGCCGAGTTGTGCAAGGAGGTCTACAGTGTCGAGATCGTCAAGTCGCTGGCCGACGAGGCCCGCAAGCGGCTTTCGGATCTCGGCTACAAGAACATCACCGTGCGCGCGGGCGATGGTTACCGCGGGTGGCCGGAACACGCGCCGTTCGAGATCATCGTCGTGGCTGCTGCTCCCGATCATGTTCCACAGCCGCTCGTGGATCAGTTGGCGCCCGGCGGCCGGCTCGTGCTGCCTGTCGGCGGTTATTCCCAGAGACTCATGGTGATCGAGAAGCAGAAGGACGGTACGATCCGCCGCAGGAGCGTGGCCCCGGTGATGTTCGTCCCCATGACCGGCGAGGCCCAGAACCGCAAGGACCAGCCAGAGCAGAAGCCTGCCGGGGAATGAGTTGTCGTCGCCGAGGCTCCATGCAGGGTTGGCAAGCCAACCTCGCGTCCCCGGAGCGGCTTCTTTCCTTCGCTGCGCATCTTGAGTAGACTCAAAGGCTACTCAAGCAAGCAAGGGCGAAATGATGTTCTTGGGCGGTCTTCGTCGGCGCGCATTTCTCTCCGTTTCCTTTCTCTTGGCATGCGCGCCCGCCGTGGTTCGCTCGGCCGATCGACCCCAGTGGGGCGAGCGCTGCACGCGGAACATGGTGTCGGACGAGTCGGGCCTTCCCGAGAACTTCGACCCGAAAACGGGCCGCAACATCAAATGGTCCGTCCCTTTGGGCACCGAGTGCTACGCCACGCCGGTCGTGGCCAACGGCCGCGTGCTCATCGGCACGAACAACAACGAGCCGCGCGATTCCCGCCACGCGGGCGACCGCGGCGTGCTGATGTGCCTCAACGAGGCAGATGGCGGCCTCGCCTGGCAACTCGTGGTGCCGAAGTTGGAGGGGGATATCTTCCTCGACTGGCCGAACGCGGGCATCTGTTCGCCGGCCACGGTCGAAGGCGACCGGGTCTATGTCGTCACCAACCGCGACGAGGCCGTGTGCCTGGATCTCAAGGGGATGGCCAACGGCAACGACGGCCCCTACCGCGACGAAGGCCGCCACATGACCCTGGGCGACCAACCGCCGATGAAGCCCGGTCCGACGGATGCCGATATCCTCTGGCTCTTCGATCTGCGATCCGGGGCGGGCGTGCGACCGCACGATTCCGCCCACAGCTCGATCCTGCTCGACGGGCCGTACCTGTATCTGAATACGAGCAACGGACTGACGAGCAAGCACGACGGCGTCGAGAAGCCCGACGCCCCCAGTCTGATCGTGCTCGAAAAGGCCACCGGACGCCTGGTGGCCAAGGACGGCCAGCCGATCGGTCCGCGGATCTTTCATAGTACATGGTCGTCGCCGGCGCTGGGCGAAGTGGGCGGGCGGCGTCTGGTCTTCTTCTGCGGTGGCGACGGGGTGTGCTATGCATTCGATGCTTTGCCCGGGCCGGCCAGCGCAGCGGTCGACCCGCTCAACCTGGTCTGGCGGTTCGACTGCGATCCGACGGCCCCGAAGGAAAACGTACACCGCTATATCCGCAATCGCCGCGAGAGCCCGAGCAACATCAAGAGCATGCCCGTGTTCCACAACGGACGCGTGTATGTCACCGTCGGCGGCGACATCTGGTGGGGCAAACACCAGGCCTGGCTCAAATGCGTCGACGCCGCCAAGACCGGCGACATCACACACAACGGCCAATGGTGGTCCTATGCGCTGGACCGCCACTGCTGTTCGACCCCCTCGATCCACGACGGGCTGGTCTACGTGGCCGACTGCGGTGGCAAGGTCCACTGCGTGGACGCCGAGACCGGGAAATCCTATTGGGTGCACGACGCCGGTGGCGAGATCTGGGCCTCGACCCTGGTGGCCGACGGCAAGGTCTACATCGGCACGCGCCGCGGCGACTTCTGGGTGCTGGCCGCTGGCAAGGAGAAACGGGTGCTCAGTTCGGTCCGCCTCGACAGCCCCATCCACGGCACCACCGTGGCCGCCAACGGCACCCTCTACGTGGCCACGATGACGCGGCTGTATGCCATTCGCAACGAAAGTCGCTAGCCCGGGTGACGCCGTCGGAGTGTGGTTGCCGCCACGTGAACCGACTATACTGCCGGCAAGGCGTCTGCTTGGGATTGCGATTCTGCCCGACGACCAATCCATGAGGAGACCACCATGGTCCGCAACGCGTTTCGCCGCGGCGTTTTCTTCCAGACGGCGACGATGATTCCGCTGTTCGCGATGGTGCTCGCCGTACCGCGTCCGGCTGCAGCGCAAACCACGCCAAAGATCGATTTCGGCGAGCCGGGGCCGCAGTGGCTGCGGGAGTCGGAATCGTACGCCATCGGATACGATCCGGCCGGCTGGGACGCCTTGGCTCAGTCGAAGGTGAAGTTCATCACGCATTGCCCGATCAACCGCGAGTTCTTCGCCCGCTGCCACGCCCTGGGAATTCGCTGCTTCCCCTACGTGACGTTCTACCAGGGCTACGCCTCGCAGAGTTGCCAGGGGGTGAACCTCAAGGACCATCCCCAGTTCATCGAGATCGACGCCCAGGGCAATCTCAAGCGGTCCGGCTTCTGGGAATCGGAAGACGCCAAGAACATGTACACCACGTGTCCCAACGTGGCCGAGTACCAGGACGCCATGTTGGCCTGGGTCGAGAAGATAATGCAGTTGGGGGCCGACGGCGTGTTCGTCGACAACATCGGCAACCGCGTCCCCTGTTTCGGACCGAAGTTCGGCAAGCACAAGCACCTGCACGACGACCAGAATCACGCCTTCTCCATGCTCCTGAAACGGACGCGGGAGTTGATCAAGCGTTACCAGCCCGACGGGGCGCTGATCGTCAATTCCGCCAGCCCGCTGTCGATCCCCACCGAATACTGGAAATATATCGACGCCGACATGCTCGAATCGTACATCTGCACTTGGGTCTCCAAGGAGCGGTGGTTCGACTGGAAGACGCACTGGCACGAACAGGGCGTGAAACTGCGCCCATACCTCGAGGCCGGCAAGCAGGTACAGGCGCTTTCGTACGTCGGGCACACGCCCTATGGGATCAAAGAGGACGCTTACTTCTGCTATGCCACGGCCCGGCTCGCCGGGTTCGTGTGGAACGGCGGCTTGCCGCTCTCGAATCCCGATGTCGCCCCGCTCTATCGCCTCCGTCTGGGCAAGGCCCTTGGCGGCGAGCAGGAAGAGAACGGCGTCTACTGGCGGCCGTTCGAGGCGGGGCTGGTGGCCGTCAATCCCGACCGAAAGAAGGACAGCTTCATCTCCGTCAAACCGCCCGTTCCCACGGCCCGCTTCTACGACTTCTTCGGCGACGGCGTGGAACACTGGGCTCGCTACGGGGCGGGCGGGTACAACGTCGACACGGTCCAAAAACACGGCGGCGCGCGCGGCGCGCGCTGCTACAACGCAGCGGCCGACGGCGAGAGCGGGTTGACCCAGGTGGTTCAACTCGATCAAGACAATCCCGTGCCCATCCAGGTCGGCGGCTGGAGCAAAGCCCAGAACGTCTCGGGCCAGCCCGACGGCAACTACGCCGTCTATCTCGATATCGCCTATCGCGACGGCACGAATCTCTACGGCCAGGTGGCGCCCTTCGCCTGCGGCACGCACGACTGGCAACAGAGCACCGTGACGGTCAAACCTGAAAAGCCGATCAAGAGCCTTACCTACAACGTGCTGTTCCGCTACAAGTCGGGCACCGTCTGGTTCGACGACATGTCGCTGAAAGTCCTCGATGGCTCTCGATCGCCCCGCGAAGTGCTCAAGAACGCCGATTTCGAGCAGGCTTCCACCAGCGGCCGATTGGTCGACTGCACGAAGACCGGCAAACTGCCCGTGCCCGCCTACTCCGGCCGGGTCTTCCTTTACGCTGGAGCCATCGGCGACGATTTGAGCAAGGCAGGACCGCAACTCGTGGTCGCCACAAAGCCCGGACTGGGTGAGGTCCGATTCCGCGTGGACGGGTTCGACTACTGGACGCACTGCGGTTCGTGGACCACGGAGTACACGATGGGACCGAACTTCGGCACCTTCTCGATCGTCTTCGACAAGCCGGGCAGGCACACGGTGGAGATCGTCGACAAGGTCCCCGCTGACATGAAGACGGCCGCCGGCTACGGCTCCGGCGAACGGCTGGGCCAATTCATGGATCCCTCGAACCCGACCAAGCCCAGCGCGGGGCGCAAGTTCCGCTTCAAGGCGTGGAGCGGCCCGGTGGTCTCCAGTGAACCGAAGATCGAACTTGACGTCTCCGCCACGACCCGGTTGACGGCGGAGTTCGATGTGCAGAAATAGAGGGAGTCTTCCGATGGCGACGCAGGCAATCGTCTCGTTCCTCCTGGTTTCGCTGGTCGCGACGGCCACGCCGGGCCCGGCCACACTTTATGTCCTCTCCGGCGGCATCTCGAAAGGGGCGCGCGGATTCCTGCCGGCCGTGCTCGGCATCCTCTCGGCGGACGCCGTGTACTTCGCCCTTTCCGTGGCCGGCCTGGGGACGTTCCTGCTGGCCTCGTACGGGCTCTTCGTCGCCGTAAAGTGGGCCGGTGCCGCCTACCTGATTTGGCTCGGCCTCCGCATGCTGGCCAGTGCGGCAGGGCGTTCGCAACGCGAGTCCCTGGAACCGACGGTCACGCCGACGGGCTCACGCTGGTTCTCTGGCGGATTCACCGTCCATGCGGCCAATCCCAAGGCGCTGCTCTACTTCGGCTCGATCGTGCCGCAGTTCCTTCGTTCCGAAGACCCGCTTCTGCCCCAGGTGGCCGCGTTGGGAGTTCTGCACCTGGTGACGGCGTTCATGGTGATGTCGGCCTACGGCGTGTTTGCCGCCCGAGTCCGGCTCTTGGCCCACAAGCCCTGGTTCACGCGAACGCTCCACGGCGCGTCCGGTGCCCTGCTGATCGCCGCCGGCGCGGGACTGGCATCGATCAAACAGAAGGCGGGCTGAATGGAGCTGCACGATTTCCGGAGGGAACGGGACAGCTTGGAGGCGGCGCCCTCTGTGGCGTTCCGAGCAGCGGAGTAGCGGTATCCGTGGTGATTCGCGGAACGCCATGGAGGACGTTCCCGACAGCTCCACCGCGCTTGCCGTGGTGCGCAACGGACCATCGACGGCACTGGTTTGCACTCGACACCCGTCTTGGCGCGGGCCTCGCCGCGGGAGTATCGTATCGGGCAGATTCGCATACCGTGGCTTTCCGGAGGGGAGTGTTCCATGACCCCACACAGTCGTCCGACGCTGCTGGCCTTGTTCGCGGGCTTCCTGCTCGGTTCGCTTCTCCTGTCGGGACAGCCTGTCGCTGCCGACGAGATTCCTTTGGATCAGCGGGCCGAGTGGTTCCATCACGACCGGTTCGGCATGTTCATTCACTGGGGCGTCTATTCGGTGATCGGCAAGGGCGAGTGGATTCAGGAATCCGGGCGGATCCCGTACAACGAGTATGTCAAGGTCTATCCGCAGTTCCATCCTTCGAAGTTCGACGCCACCCAGTGGGTCGATCTGGCCAAGCTGGCGGGGCAGAAGTACATCATTATCACCACGAAGCACCACGACGGCTTCTGCATGTTCGACTCGAAGCTGAGCGACTACACGATCATGCGCACGCCGGTGAAACGCGACGTCTGCAAGGAGTTGGCCGAGGCGTGCCACAAGGCGGGCATCCGCATCGGCTTCTATTACTCGATCATGGACTGGCACCATCCCGATTACTTGCCGCGGCGCGCGTGGGATAAGAGCCGCACGGCCGAAGGAGCCGAGTTCGACCGCTACGTCGAATACATGCGGGGCCAAATCCGCGAATTGATGACCAACTACGGCGAGATCTGCTCGTTGTGGTTCGACGGCGGTTGGGAGCGGACCTCGCCGGAAGATCTCAAGAAGTTCCGGTCGATCATCGACATGGCCCGAAAGCTCCAGCCGCGAATGCTGGTCAACGACCGGGCCAACATCGGCGGCGACTACCAGACTCCCGAGCAGTACATTCCAGCCACCGGCGTGCTCGACAAGCACGGCCGGCCCGCGATGTGGGAAGTCTGCATGACCATGACCACCGGCCACGGTTCCTTCGCTCCGACGGCCTGGTGGGGCTACGATGCCCACGAGACGGTTTTCAAGCCGACCGACGAACTGATCCAGAAGCTGGTCGACGTGGCGAGCAAAGGGGGCAATCTGCTTTTGAACGTGGGGCCTTCGCCCGATGGGGAGATCCGCCCGCAGGAAACCGAACGGCTCCAGGGCCTCGCCCGCTGGATGGATCGGCACGCCGAGGCGATCTACGGCACGACGGCCAGCCCGTTCCGGCTTCTGCCGTTCTTCGGACGCGTGACGCAGAAGGGAAATCATCTGTTCGTCCACGTGTTCGACTGGCCGGAAGACCGGCGTTTGGTGCTGCCGGGTCTCAAGAGCGCCCCTTCGGCCGCGCGCATGCTGGAAGACCCTGACGTCAAGGTTGAGGCGACGCAAGAGCGACACGGCGATACGGAGCAGGTGGTGTTGCGATTGCCGTCAAAGCCGACCGACCCGATTGCCAGCGTCGTGGCCCTACGTTTTCCCGGGTCTCCGCAGGTCGAGCCGCTTGTGCTTCGGCCCGACGCGGCGGGGAGTCTGCTCCTGCCCGCCACCATGGCCGAGATCCGCGCCGAACACGGCCAGCGGGCCAAGCCGGTCTCGAAGGGGGGCAAGACCTATATCGGCGACTGGTCGAACCCCAACGACGTGGTCGTATGGAACTTCACCATGCCCAACGAATCCACGCTTCGCGTGACGGTCGACGGTCGCCCAGCCTCACAAGAGGCAATCGGCCAGCGGATCGAAATCAGCGCGGCCGGCCAGAAGGTGGTCGGTAAGATCACCAAGGAAGGCGTCGTCTTGGACGGCAAGCTCACGCTGCCCGGCCGTCCGCAATCGATCTCCGTCAAGCTTCTGGATGCCAAGCGAACCGGCTCTCCGGTGATGGATCTGTTCGGCGTTCGGTTGGAACGGTCGAACTGATACGCAGCCCGTGCTTCATCAACTCTTGTGGGGCGAATCGCGATCCCGAAACATAACCTGCATTGTTCGCCGAGAACATAGGAGGAGGCGTCTATGGCGCGTCGTAACGTCGCGGCGTGGTGCGCGGCAGCAAGTGTCGGTCTATTAGGACTCTGTCACACGATGCGCGTGGCAGTTGCCGTGGCCGGCGACTCACCGCAGGTGATCTCCGTCCCGCGCGGGGACGAAGAGGTCTGCGCCTGCATCTACCGCCCCGGCACCGCGGCGAAGCGGCCGGCCAGCGGACCGATCCGCCTGGGGGCCGGACCGCACCTGTTCCTCGACGACGACCTCATCGAGGTCTGCGCCGGGCTGACTCGCCGTGTCAACCGGCCGGTGCGCGATCCGGAGATTCCGAATCCCATCATTACCGGCAAGGAAGACGGGAATTTTCAGCCTTACATGACTGTGATCCGCGATCCGCAGTCGGGTCGCTTCCGCATCTGGTACGGCGCACGAACCGTGGGCCGGGACTCGACGGCCAGCCACGTGGCTACGCTGGAATCCGCCGACGGGATTCACTGGATTCGGCCGCCTCGCGTGCTGGCCGATGCGGGCCCGATCCAGTTCGGCTCCAGCGTGGTCGACGACGGGCCGCACGCGGCCGATCCTGCGCGCCGCTACAAGCTTGCCTGGTGGCACGACGGCGGGCTGAAGATCGCCACGTCGCCCGACGGCCTGAACTTTACCATGCTCGCCCGCGATCCGGTCTTACGGCACGATCACGACATCAACAACCTCTTCCGCGACGACGCCCGCGGCCAGTATCTTGCCACGCTCTCGGTGTACACTACGGGGCGCACGTGGAAGGGGCAGCGGCGCGTGACCATGCACAGCACCAGCCGCGATCTGGTCCGCTGGGAAAAACCGTGGTACGTGCTGACGCCCGAAGACGGCGCCGACCAAGGGCAGACCCAGTTCTACGCGATGAGCGGTTACCTGATCCGCGGCGGCCTGTGGATCGGCCTGGTGAAAGTGCTGCGCGACGACCTGACGGCCCCCGGCGCGCCGCGGGGCTCCTACGGGATCGGCTACACGGCGCTGGCCTGGAGCCGCGACGGAAGGCACTGGGTCCGCGACCGGACGCCCCTGTTCGAGCCGGACGTCAAGCCGGGCACGTGGGACCACGCCCACGCCTGGATCGATTTCCAACTCCCCGTGGCCGACAAGGTCTACCTTTACTACGCAGGCTACCGGAACGGCCACAAAGTGAACCGCTTCGAGGAACGCCAGATCGGCTTGCTCCGCATCGATCGCGATCGCTATGTGTCGCGCGACGCGGGCACCAAAGAGGGATTCTTGCGCACCCCGCCAGTCATCTTCAGCGGCAGCCGGATGACGGTCAACGCCAAGGTCAACGGCCGTCTTGCGGCCCGCCTGCTCGATCTGGCCGGGAAGCCGATCCCGGGGTTCGACGCCGCAGACTGCGAACCGATCCGCGGCGATTCAACGGTCCTTGGCGTGCGCTGGCGCAAACCGCTGCGAGAACTGTGCGATAGGCCGCTGCGCATCGAATTTCAACTCCGTGACGCCCAAATCTACGGATTTGACCTTGGATCGTAGGATGAGCGTCGCAAGGAACAAGTCTCGCCTGAAAGACGGGACGTCCACACACTTCCCTCCGCAGCGAGACTGCGCCGCTACGGGTTGGGCTTCTGCAACGCCTGTTTCATGGCGGCCATCAGGCGGGGCGTATACGATTCGGTGTCGCGGAGCATCTTGTGCGTGAACTCGTAGCCGGTGCCCTTCCAGTCGGGCGGCGGGGCCATGTCGATGGCGAACTGGGTGTCCAATACGGCGTTGACCGCGGGCGAGTTGAGCTTTCGCAGCGATTCATTCAGGCCCGGCCACCACCAGGCGTTTTCGTAGCCGTGCTGGCGCTGCCAGACCTCGACCGCGGCAACGAAACGGCCCAGCGGCTCGCGCAGGTCTTGTGTCGTGGCGGCCGCAGCGCGAAACGCCTCGAAGCCCGCCCTCACGCGCAACTGCATCACGAGGTCGGTCACGAAGCGCCGCGGACTGCCGAAGAGGAGCCCTTCGAGCTTGCCGGGCGCGAGGCTCTGTTCCGGAAGGTCTTCCAGGACGCCGGCCACCTGCCGCATGGCGGCGACATCGTTGCCCGCCATGGTTTGCCACGCCTTGACGATCAGGCTCCCCTGGCCCGGGATGAGGTCGTCGGCAAACCGGACGTAGTCCTGCTCGGTGAGCGATCGGCCGGTGGCGCCGCGCACGAAGGCGAAGGTGTTGGGCAGTTGCACGCAATGGGTTTGAGCATTGCCCATCAGGCCTCGGGCCGTGGCGTCCTTGCCGCCCTGGTAGGCGACGTCGCCGCCGAAATTGGTCAACGGAAACGACGGCTCTCCCTCGATCCGGCCGTAGCTGAAGCTGATGACCTTCGACTCCAGCCCCACTTTCTTGGCGTGGACCAGTCCGTTGGCGATTCCCCAGGGCGCCGGGTTAAGCGCGGCCAGGCGCGTGAGGACGTCGACCTGCTCCTCGGGCGTGCCCCAGGAGAACTTGCCGGTCTGGTAGAAACGGCAGTAGCCTTCCCAGCCAACGTGCATCCAGTAGACCAGTTCGATGCCCG
>CAZFKF010000099.1:0-10024 GCA_964518805.1 uncultured Planctomycetaceae bacterium
GTTCACCGATCATCCGGCCGTGTGCCGCGAGTTGCAGATGCGGTTCTTGGATGTCGCCATCGACGGCGTGCTGGCCACGTGCGCCAAGCCGCCCGAGGCCCGATTCTCGTGGACCGCGGAAACCACGGTGGCGGTGCTCGATTGGTGGCACGCGGCCTCGCCCGAACGCCGCGGCGACTTCCTGAAGGCCGTGGCCTCGGGCCAGTTGGAGATCGCAGCCCTGCCGCTGAACAATACGCCGTTTCTCGACCGCGGCCAGTGGCACACCATGCTCCACTGGCTGCCCGAAGACCTTTGGAACATAGTGCAGCCCAAGGTGGCGATCCAGAACGATGTGAACGGAACGCCGCGGGCCGGGGCCATGGCCCTCTTGGACCGGGGCGTCCGCTACCTGTTTTCCGGCATCAACGAGGACAGCGGGGGCGCCCCCATGCAGCGCCCCGCCGCCTTCTGGTGGAAGATGCCCGACGGCCGTCGCATGCTCGTCTACCTCAACTTTTCGTATCCCATGGGGTACTGGTTCTTCGAGCCGGTGGAATGGCGTCGTGGGCCGGTGCCGCGGGCCGGCGACACGCGATATCGGCCCCCTCGCGCCGGCGATTTCCTGGCCACCGACGAGGCTTCGCTGCGTAAGATCCATCGGCATCTCTTGAATGCGATTCACGGCCTGGAAACGGGCGGATTTCGCTATCCCACGCTCGCGCTGTCGATCACCAACCAGTGGCGAATCGACAATGATCCTCCACTTCTGCTTCTGGCCGATTTCGTGGCCGCCTGGAACCGGCTGGGCCTGAAACCGAGCGTGCGTCTGACCACGGCGAGCGCGGCCATGCAGCGGTTGGAGCAAGAGATCGGCAAGCAGATTCCCGAATACGCGGGCGAGTGGACCGATTGGTGGGCCAACGGCACGGCCTCGGCGCCCCGCGAGGTGGCCGCTAGCCGGGAGGCGAAGCGACTGATCGCCGCCGCCGAATCGCCGCTGTGGGGCGTCCTGAACGCCAATGCCCGGCATACGATCGACGCGCTGCGCAAGGACCTCTGCCTGTTCGACGAGCACACCTGGGGGTCCGCCAACAGCGTCGCTTTGCCGTACAGCCTCGACGCCCAGGCCCAGTTCAACGAGAAGGCGGCCTTTGCCTTTCGGCCCATGGCTCGGGCCGAATGGCTCCTGGCGCAGCGCGTCCGCACCCGGCTAATCCAAGAGCCGGAGGGGCTATACGTGGCCAACAGCGCCAAGCTTCCCTGGAGCGGCTGGGTCCGCATGGTCTCGACCGCGCTGCGCGACGAGTACCGCTCGGTCGAAGGCCCCGCGCCAGGCGCGCAGCAAAAGATCGTCTTCGAACCCGGTTTGCGCCCCTTCACCGCGCCGGCGAGCCCGGCCGAACTCACCCGCGAGAACACGGCCGCCACATATCCCGACAACGCGCCGCGGCAATTGGCGAAGTTCTGGGTCGAGAAGCTTGCCGGCCGCTCAGTCGATCGCCGGCGCCTCAGCACGCGCGACGCGCTGGAAGAGACGCTGCCGCAGCGGACGCTCAAGCCGGTGGCGGTTGACGCCTCGGGTTGGCCGTCGTCGCTGGCCTGGGCGGGAATGAACAAGCCGCTGGTGACCGCCGGGCTGGGTGACTTCGTCTCGGTGGGCGTCAAAGGGTTTGCCCCGCGGTGGCGGGCCCGCGATATCTGGGGCGCCGCGCCCGAACAGCGCGAGAAGCTCCGCAAGGAGATGCTCGACGAAGTCGCCGCCCAGCCCGAAGGCAAGGCCGCTGTCGGCGACAATCCGCACACCGTGGTCTACACGCAGTGGCTCCGCCATCCGCGCCTGCAATGGGCCGTGCGCGGTCTGGAGATTTGGAAGCGCGAGCCGCGCTGCCGGCTCACGTTCCGCTTCAACCGCACCTCGTCCGAAGCGCCCGAGGCGTTCTTCATCGCGTCGTCGCTGCCCTGCGAAGGCGCGATGCCCACGACCGCTTGCGGCGGGGCGCCGTTCGTGCCGTTCCAGGATCAGCTTCCCGGCACCTGCCGCGACTATTTCGCCATCGACGGCTGGGTCCACTACGCAGCGCCGGAAGGCCATTGGCTGTGGGTAAGCCGCGACGCCCCGCTGATCACCTTCGATCGGCCGCAAGTCCTGGCCCGCCGCACCGATCCCCCCAAGGCCATGCACCGCGTGCTGGCCATGGTCTTCAACAACTACTGGTACACCAATTTCGTCGGCGACAGCCACGGCGTGATGGAATTCCAGTTCGACCTCTGCTGGCGCGAGAAACTGGAGGGGATCGCCGTGGAGGACCTCGCCGAATCGCTCACCGCCGAACCGCAGGTCCTGATCCAGCCGGGCTTGAAAGAAGACCCGATCTTCATCAACCGGCTCTACAAGCCGTAGCGCCGGCAAAGCCTTTGGCGGGTTTGAGCCACGCGGGACATCGTTCGCGCCGCCGTGCGGCGAACGGCTTGTCTGCGCGCCGATCCGACGAGAATCATGGCACCAATCCGCCAGTTTGGCAGCGTGGAATTGACTTCCGGGCCGGTTGTCGGGCCGCGGCGATTCGCGTGACGGCGACACCCTTCGCCGTGTCGGTGGACATTCTTCCCAAGTGACCTATGTATGTGTGGTCCGCGGCGCGAGGAGCCCTCCTTTGCGTCGCTTTGGACATGCGGAAACGAGGGAACGCGGACGTCGCGTTGGCGGCCCAAGACCTCGTCTCCTTTGGACTACGAAAGACTACTCCGTGTCACTTGAGGCCTGCCATGCGTGTCTCGAACCCTCTCCACAACGTTCGAATCGGGGCCAAACTGGCGATCGGTTTTGGCGTCGTCATCTTCCTCGCCGCAGCGATCGGGTTCGTCGGATGGAATCGACTCAACCGCGTCCGGCAACTGGTCACCATCGCCGACGACGCCGGCTCCGTCCTCAAGGAACTCCTCAGGGCCCAGCGCGAAGAGAAGAGCGTCGCCCTGCGTGGCGCTCAGACGCTCGGGGCCGATGCGGCATCGGGCGTGGCGAGGTGGAAGGAGAGCCAGCGCCTTCTGCTCGAACAACTGAAGACGCTGCACGACTCGCCCGAGATGGACGAAGACCAGCGGAACATGGCGGCCGAGGCGATTTCTGCGGGTGAAAAGTACGGGGAGGCATTCCTGGCGAACCGCCTCGCTCAAGACGCGTCCACCGCTTCCTGGAGGAACATCGGCTGGGAGTTGACCCGCAATTTCGAGAAAGCCACCGTCGAGATCATCGCACCCAACCGCGAGGCCGCGGCGAAGGCCAAGGACTCGGGGCGCCTCGTCCAGTGGCTCAACATCGACGGTGAACTGGACCGTTGCGTCGTCAAGCCGTTCCTGCTGCTGCGCGCCACGGCGATCTATGCGATCTTCACGAAGGCCGACGGCGAATGGGCGACCTACGAAACCCAGCTTGCCAAGACCAAGAGCGGCGCCGCGGCCTGGGGCCAATGCGTCAAAGACCACCCGGAGCTGCGGAAGCTCGCCGAATCCATCGTGAGTCAGATCGGCGCCTACGAGTCCGGCGGAGCCGATTTCCGGCGGGCGGTCCTCCAAGCCCGCGCGACCGACGCCATCCTTACGGCCAAGGCCCGGGAAGTCGAGACGGTCTGCGACCGCTTGCAGGAAGAGCTGCGAGAGAAGATGCAGGCCACCATGCACGGCGCGGTCGTCGCGATGACGGCGATGGCCTTGGCCGGCATCGTCCTGGGCATCCTCTTCTCCGTGGCGATCACGCGGACCATCGCGCGACCCGTGCAGGCCTGCGCCAAAAACGTGGAGCAAGTCGCCCAAGGCAAGCTCCAGCAGAGCATCCCGCCGCAGTTCCTCGAACGCAAGGACGAAATCGGGGCCATGGCCCGGGCCCTGGCCGGCATGATTGAAAGCCTCCGCGAGATCGTCGGTGGGATGAGCGACAATTCCCAGTCGCTGGCCAACGCCTCCTCCGAACTCAACGCCACGGCCACGCAACTGGCCGGCGGCGCCGAGGAAACCACCAAGCAGTCGAGCCAGGTCGCGGCCGCGGCCGAACAGATGACCGCCAATATGAACACCATGGCCGCCGCCAGCGACGAGATGTCGGCCAACGTCAAGGTCGTGGCCGCCGCCGTCGAAGAACTCACGGCCAGCATCAGCGAGGTCGCACGCAGCGCCGAACAGGCCGCCAGCGTGGCCCAGAACGCAGCCCAACTCGCCGGCACAAGCAACGCGCAGATTGGCGAACTGGGCAACGCCGCCGACCAGATCGGCAAAATCATCGAAGTCATCCAGGACATCGCCGAACAGACGAACCTCCTGGCCCTCAACGCCACCATCGAAGCCGCCCGCGCCGGAGAAGCGGGCAAGGGCTTCGCCGTGGTCGCCACCGAAGTCAAGGAACTGGCCCGCCAGACGGGCGCCGCCACCGAGGACATCCGCAAGCGGGTCGAGGGCATCCAGGCCTCGACGGGCCAAGCCGTCCAATCGATCGGCGACATCAGCGGGGTGATCGAAAAGGTCAACGAACTGTCGCGGACAATCGCTTCGGCCGTGGAAGAGCAGAGCATCACCACCAAGGAGATCGCCAAGAACGTGGCCGAGTCGTCCAGCGTGGCGCAGAGCGTGGCCCGGGGCGTGGCGGAGTCGGCCACGGCCAGTCAGGAGATCTCCCGCACCATCGCCAGCGTCGATCAAGCGGCGAAGCAGGCCAAACACGGGGCCGCGCAAACGCAGTTCGCCGGCCAAGGACTGTCGCAAGTCGCCGAACAACTCCAATCGCTCGTTGCCCGCTTCAGCATCTGAAGCGCACGATCCGTCCACCCGTTCTGGCGCCGGGCAGGAGGCCGTTCCCGCCCGGTGGGCATTGACAACCGCCATCGGGCGCGTATACTCGGGGCGGTCCAAAGAATATATTCTTTGGGCCGCCTCGGTCTCCGCCGCCCGGTCAACTCCCCTGGAGGGTCATGCCCATGTGCCGGATTCTGCCGCATCGGTCGTTCGGTCCCGCCCTGACGGTTCTTGCTGTGGTCCTTCATGGCGTCATTGTCTTGGCGGCCGACACGGCCGAGGACGTCGCCCTGCATCGGCAATGGGCCGAACGAGCCTTCGCCGAAAAAGCCCAGGCGACCGCCCCCGGCAACCGGCTGCTGCTGGTCAGCGAAGGGCATCCCGGCGACACGAAGATCGGCCGCGGCTCGGCCGGCGGGCCGCTGCGCCTCGGCGACAAGCTGTACCAGCGGGGCATCGGAGTCAATTCCCACAGCGTCCTCCGCGTCGAACTCGTCGAGCCGGCCGCCCGCTTCCAGGCCGACATCGGCATGGACCGCAATGTCGACAACACCCCCGCCTCCTCGGCGTTCCATGTTGCCGCCGGCGGAAAGGACCTGCTGGCCACCAAGGTCCTCCGCCCGGCCGATGGAATGCAGAAGATCGACGTCCCCCTCAACGGCGCGCGGCAGTTCGACCTCATCGTCGACGAGGGGGGCAACGGGCGCGGCTGGGACCAGGGCATCTGGGCCGACGCCCGCGTGGTCCTCGCCAGCGGCAAGACGCTCTATCTCGACGACCTGGCCAACTGGTGGCAGATCGACAGCCAGCCGCCGTTCTCGTTCGTCTACGACGGCCGGCCGTCGCGCGAACTGATCGGCAAGTGGCGGCGATCCGTACGCGACGAGACAGTCGACGCCGCGCGATGGCGCCGCACGCTCGTCCTCAGCGATCCGGCCACCGGTCTGGAAGTCTCCGCTGCCGCGATCGTGTATCTCGATACACCGGGCGTGGAGTGGACGCTTCATTTCACCAACCGTGGCACGAAACCTACGCCCTTCCTGGAACAAGTCAAAGCGGTGGACATGACCGTCGCAGGCGGTCCCCAGCGGCAGATCACGCTCCACCGGCTCGTGGGCAGCCCCTGCCGCATCGACGACTGGCTCCCGCTGACCGACGTCATAGCGGCTGGCAGCCACATCGAATTCGCCCCGTCGGGCGGGCGTTCCAGTTCGGGCGCTTCGCCGTGGTTCAACGTCCAGTGGAACGGCGGCGGCGCGATCACCGCCGTCGGTTGGTCCGGGCAGTGGAGCGCGAACGTCGAGCACGCCAAGGACGGCGCGTGCCGCGTGGCGGCGGGCATGGAGTCGATGCGTCTGAAGCTCGCCCCGGGCGAAAGCATCCGCAGCCCGCGGATCATGCAGCTCTATTGGTCGGGCAGCGATCCGTTCCGCGCCTACAACCAGTTCCGCCAGACCATGCTGGCCCACATCGTGCCGCGCATCGCCGGGCGTCCCGTGGTGCCGCCGATCATCCACATGAGCACTTCGTTCTACGAACTGAACGACAGCAACGAGAGCAACGTTCTCTCGCACCTGGACTCGGCCCGCGGGCTGGGCTTCGAGTTGTTCTGGCTCGACGCCTACTGGACCCGCGACGGGTTTCCCAACGGCATGGGCCATTACGGCTTTCCGATCGAGCGGGTCGAGCCGCGCGACCGTTTTCCGCACGGCCTGCGTCCCATCGGCGACGCCGCCCACGCCGCCGGCATGGGCTATTTGATGTGGTTCGAGCCCGAGCGGGTCGCGCCGAAGACGATGATCGCCAAAGAGCATCCCGAGTGGGTCATTTCGCCGGCCGGCGACGGCAGCGGCCACATCAACCTCGGCATCCCCGCGGCCCGGGAGTACCTGACCAAATACCTCATCGAAGTCGTGCGCCAGTACCGGCTCACGTGGCTCCGCATCGACTACAATATCGATCCGCTGGGCTTCTGGCAGTTCCTCGACAAGAAGGACCCCGACCGCGTGGGCATGGCCGAGATCCGCTACATCGAGGGCCTGTACCGGATGTGGGACGACATTCTCGCGGCGCACCCGCACCTGGCGATCGACAACTGTGCCAGCGGCGGCCGGCGGATCGACCTCGAGACCTGCTCCCGCTCGATCCCCCTCTGGCGCAGCGACAACACCTGCGACATGCTCGACCACCAACCGGCGACTGTCCGGCTGGCGGCGATCAAGAACCAGGTGATGACCGCTGGGCTGAGCCGGTATGTGCCGTTCAGCTTGTGCGGCCAGATGGGGGCCACGCCGTACCTGTTCCGCAGCGGATTCAACGCCGGGATTGCCTTTGGCGAGGACTGCCGCCCGCGCGACTACCCCCGCGACCTCCTGAAACAGGCCATCGCCGAAGGCAAGCGGCTGCGTAAGTACTACTTTGGCAACCTCTACACGCTGAGCGAGGTGACCACCAGCGCGAAAGACTGGCTGATCCTTCAGTACCATCGCCCTGCGGAGCAGGACGGAATGGTCGTCGCCTTCCGCCGCCACGAGTCACCGTACTTCGGCTTCGCCGCCGAGTTGCGCGAGATCGACCCCGATGCAGAATACGAAGTGGTCCGCTCGCCCGGCTACGTGCCGTCGGCGCCGCAGCGCGTTCGCGGCTCCGAATTGCTGCACGCGCACCTCGACGTTCCCGAGCGGCCCGGATCGATTGTTCTTGAATACCAACGACTCGCGCCCGCGAAGTGAGTGCGGGACGCGTCGTGGATCGCACCGCCTGACCTTAGTACTCGCGCTTCGTGATGAGGCCCGGTTGCGGAACCGGATAGCGGCCATCGGGTCCGGGCAACAGGGGCGGGGCGGAGTCGTAGGTCAGCTTGTCGACGTTGGGGGCCAACTCGTGGTCGAGATTGAGGATCTGATCGTAGGTAATCACCTGCCCCGTGTGGGCCGCCATGCGGCCCATTGAGGAGACCAGGCTGGCCTCGGCTCCGCGTTTCGCCTCGTTGTAGGGCTTGTCCTCGCGGATGGCCTTGATCAGGTCCTCCCATTCGACACCGTAACCCCAATCCGCCGACTGGCGCGACTTCCACGCCAAGTCGGCCTTGTCGGGGTTCTGGCCTTTGTAGATGCTGCCGTAGGTGACCGACGCGAGGCCCTTGGTTCCGTGGGCCGAAGTGTCGAACTGCTCGTAGCAGCCGAGGATACACCGGCCGAAGAAGAACAGCTTCGTGCCGTCGGCAAAGGTGTATTCGACCGAGTAGTTGTCGAAATTCTGATCGATCGAATTGCCGCGATAGTGGCGGCCGCCGCAGGCCTGGGCCTTCACCGGCCAGGCGTCTTTCATCCAACAGCATTCGTCGATGTTGTGGATGTAGAAATCGTTGTAGCAGCCGCCGCTGGCCCAAAGGAAGCTGTGGAACCGCTGGATCTGGTAGAGAAGGTCGGTGATGCCGGCCGGCTTGGGGGCGGATTCAAAGAAGGCCGCCGGCCCGTGCATGCGGTACGATCTCATGGCCAGGATCTCGCCGATCTGGCCGGACTGGATCCGGTCCTTGACTTCCCTGCGGATCTTGGAATGGCGCCACATCAGGCCCACGCCGACCTTGAGATTGCGTTTGACCGACTCGTCGGCCAGGGCCAGCATTTTGCGCGTGGTGGGGCCGTCGACCGTGGTGGGCTTCTCCATGAAGACATTCAGCCCCTTCTGGATCGCGTAGCCGAAGTGGACCCAGCGAAAAGCCGGCGGCGTGGCGAAGATCGCCACGTCGCCCGTCTTCAGGCAATCCATGGCCTTCCGGTAGCCGTCGAAACCGACGAACTGGCGATCCTGAGGCACGTCGACCTTGTCGCCGCACTCCTTCGTGAGCTGCGCATGGCTTCCCTTGAGGCGGCTATCGAACACGTCGGCCATGGCGACCAGCTTGATCGGCCCGCTGGTGGTCGCCAACGCGTTGGCGGCGGCGCCCGTGCCGCGCCCCCCGCATCCGATCAACGCCACCTGGATCGTGTGACTCTCCGCGCCGTGCACGTGTGGAATCACCACCCCGGCAAGGGCCGATGCCGCTCCAACTCGGCCCGTATTCTTCAGGAACGTGCGCCGCGACGCCCGGCTTTGTCCGTCTCGATTCATGCTTCCGTCTCCTGGATTGGCAAGACCTGCGGTCCGCTTCAAATGGCTCAAACGGCTGCTTCGTCCGCCGCGCCTTGGGTCGATCGCACACAGCGCGTGCCTGCCGGCCGTGGCGCGCGGAGGTGCCGCAGTCCCATGACATTACCGCAATCCACGGCGGCCCGCAAGACACGGAAGAGCAGGGGCCATTTCCCGGACTACGGGCCGGGGGCGGCGTCCGAGAGAATCGCTCGCGCGAGATCGTCCTTCGCGACTTTCACCGGACCGCGAACCAATTCCGGAACGTTGAAGGTCTGCAGGCAGGTGTCGTAAAATCGCGGATCCCGCTGCGGCAGCACGAACGGCTTCTGGACATTCCCCTCGCGATCGACGTAGCAGAGATACGGCCGGGCGAATAGGCCGGTGCCCCGCTTGCTGCTGAAGACGATCCAGCGGGAATTGCTCGACCAGCAGTGCCAGGAATCGGCCTCCGTGCTATTCGCTTTCTCCAGGGGCCGGTACGCGAACTGGCGGTCTTCGGCCAGGTCCATCAGATACAGATTGGCCCCGGGCGAGAGCACGGGGAAGCAGCCGTGCGGCGACATGCAGAACACGAGGTAGCGTCCGTCGGGCGAGGGCCGCGGCTGCGTGATGCTCTGTCCCGTCTTTGCCGCGCTCAACACGATCTCGGGCTTGCCCCACGCCCCGCTGCGCGCGTCATAGCGGATCCGCATCAGGTCGTACTTGATGCTCGCATAGCTGTCGTAAGGCGGCTGGCTGGCGCCCACCGCGGCGCTGCTGTAGTAGAGGTATTCCCCATCGGCCGACCACGCGGGAAAAGTACTGACGGTCCGCTGCTCTCCCGTATCCGGCACCGGCGAGATCTCGCCGGTTTTGGCGTCGAACACCGCAAGGTCCGATTTCAGATCGTACACTTCCCGGGGCTCGACGCCGGCGCCGCGCATGAACAGCCCCTGGTTGTTCCTCGAGAAAGCGGCCAGCGGCGCCGAAGGATGCCACGCCGTGTAGGCCGGCAGCGCCGCCTCGGATGCCGGCGAGGATGGAATCCGAACCGCCTTCCCGTCCTCGACCTCGATCATTCCGCCGTCGAAGCCGCCGTCGGTCGGCGGGCGCACGTGAAACGAGAATCGCTCCGGGCGATTCG
>CAZFKF010000100.1:0-10006 GCA_964518805.1 uncultured Planctomycetaceae bacterium
ATGGCCGCTTTCGCGACGTGACCGAGGAATGCGGTATCCAGGTTCCCGACGGCAAGGGACTTGGCGTCGTGGCGGCCGACTTCGACGGCTCCGGCCGGATCAACCTCTTCGTGGGCAACGATACGACTCCCAACTTGTACTTCGTCAACGAGACCGAAGGGCCCGGCAAGCCGCTGCGGTTCGTCGAGCGCGGAATCGAATTCGGCCTGGCGGTGAACGAGGCCGGGCAGGCTCAGGCGAGTATGGGAATTGCGGCAGGCGATGCCAACGGGGACGGGTTTCTGGATCTCTTCATCGGCACGTTCTACCACGACTCGAACACCCTCTTCCTGCAGACGCCGGAGCACGCGTTCCTCGACGAGTCGCGGTCGGCGAATCTCCGCGAGCGGACGTTCAGCATGCTGACCTTCGGCGCTCAGTTCATCGATGGCGAGTTGGACGGTTGGCCGGACATCATCCAGGCCAATGGCCACGTCGACCGATCGTACGATCCGAACGTCCCCGATCTGATGCCGCCGCAGTACTTCAAGAACCTCGGGGACGGCAAGTTCGTCGAGGTGTCGGGCCGTTCGCTGGGCCCCTATTTCCAGCATCACTACCTGGGACGCACGGCCGCCGTCCTCGACTGGAACCGGGACGGAAAGGACGACGTCTGCATCTCGCACCTCGATGTTCCCGTGGCCTTGGTCACCAACCGCACCGCCGACACCGGCCACTACCTTGCCGTGAGACTCGTGGGCCGAGTGAGCAGCCGTGACGCCTATGGGTCGCTTGTGACCCTCACCGCCGGAGGCCGCACGTGGACGCGGCAGATGGTGGGCGGCAACGGCTATTTCGCCACCAATGAGCGAAAGCTCGTCTTCGGACTCGGACCCGCCGATCGCGTCGATCAACTCCACATTCGCTGGCAGTCGGGCGTCAAGCAGACGTTCCAAAATCTCGCCGCGGACCGCGAAATCCTGATCGTCGAGGGGGCCGAGGCTCCGCTCAGTTGTCCGTGAACGGCGGTCCGCGCCGCCATGCCTGTCTGACCAGACGGCACTTGTCTTCGCGAGCGCGAGGCAAGGGTCGAGCGGACCTTGCTTCGTCCCATTTTAGGAAGTCGAGATTCCAAATTCCCGTGCCAGCAGATCAGCATGCACTGAATGCATGAGACGCATGCGCGAAAGGATGATTGTCGATGCTGTTAACGCCATTGTTCGGCGAATATGACGCGACAAGATGGTTGTATAGGCAATAGCGAACATGCGTGATGTGCTATCTGTTTGCGCCCCGTTTCCTCCATGGCGTTGCATCCGCGGCAGTGCGTGGGCCCTCGGCGATTCCCGTCGTTCAGAGCGTGGAATGGCCGTGCGATCTCCCATCCCACAAGCTTGACGGTTGCCCGCAGCGGTGGCATAATCTCCAACGCTTTGCCAGACAATCGTGGGAAGTCTCATTTCTCTCTTCTCTTTCCGCAAAGGGGAATGCCATGAGTCGGTGGCGCAGAGGGCAAGGTTTTACTCTTGTGGAATTGTTGGTGGTGATCGCCATCATCGGCATCTTGATCGCCTTGCTGTTGCCTGCGGTACAGGCCGCACGCGAGGCAGCCCGACGGGGACAGTGCGGGAACAACCTCAAACAGCTCGGTTTGGCCCTGCACAACTATCACTCCGCGTACAATACGCTGCCGACGGGCGGCGCGGCCGGAGGCAGCGTGGACTCGTGGGGCGGAACCTGGGGACTGTCGTGGATGCCCCGCGTGATGCCGTATTGCGAGCAAATGGCCGGTTACCAGAAGATGAGTTGGATCGGCGACCACTGCGGCTGGACGTATCCCGCCACTGGCACGGCCACCGGTCCGATCAACGGGGCGGCCTGGAATAACGTCAAACTAACGGTCCTGCTCTGCCCGTCTTCGCCCTTGGATCAGATGGTTGATTCGGGAGGCGGATACATGATCACACGCGCGCAGTACACGGGCATCTCCGGTGCGACCGATGGAAACGGCTTCGTTAACAAGCCCTACAACCAAACGCCGTGCTGCGATTGCTGCAATTCCGTCATCGCCCAGGGGCTCGGTTCCAGCGGTGGCGTGTTGACCAGTGGGGTCTACATCTCCTTCAACAAGATCACCGACGGTTTGAGCAACACGCTGGCGGTGAGCGAGTGCTCGAACTACATCTACAACGACGACCTCTCGCGCAAAGACCAGCAGGTGAACACGGTTCACGGCTTCCTGATGGGAAGCACTTGGTTCATCAGCATCGAGCAGGCCGTAAGGGACTACTGGGGCGGTAACCTCTACACAGCCCCGCGGCTCTTCAACTGCACCACGATCCGATATCCTCCCAATTCGGTCAGCACTTCGTGGCCGGGTTGCGGGGCCAATGACGGTCAGAACAACGGCATCTACTCCGCGCACCCCGGTGGCGTGCAAGGGTTGATGGGCGACGGAACCGTGCGGTTCATCAGCGACACCATCGACATGTATGGGCTGCGACTGATGGCCACTCGAGACGACGGGAAACCCCTTCCGCAGTTGTGATGCAGTGGCCAGGGGCTTCGCTCAAACCGGGCCCCCGGACTGGCTGGAAGTCTGGGGGCCCGGTCGGTTCCATTCAGCCAAAGTGCGCGTTCGTGGTCTCACGCGGGCCCGCTTCTGTCTGCGCTAGAACAGCAGACGCGGTGCCAGCGGGCAGAGTTTTCATGTGGTGCGATCCGATCCAACGATCCAGGGAGGTCTTGCCGATGCAATGTTCTGCAACATCGAGGTGGCGGCTGTTCGTGGGGCTTGTTGTCGTCCCGTGCCTGCTGGCAATGACGGGCTGCGGCGGCAGGACTCCGGCGCGCGGGCCCACGGGTTCGGTTTCGGGCAAGGTGACGCTCAACGGCAAACCCGTGCCAGAGGGATGCGCCGTGGTGTTCATGAATCAGGAAAAGACCGTGCCTGTGTCCGGCGTGACTCGAGCCGATGGGGCCTACACGGTTTCCAACGCCCTTGCGGGCGCGAACAAGATCACGGTGACCCCGCCGGCCAAGGCCTCATCGGCCGACACCTCGAACCCCGAAGCCTACAAGGCCATGATGATGAAGAAGGGGATGGGCAAGGACGGGGCGCAGGAAAAATCCGAAATCCCCAAGAAATATGCCTCCCCGGAGAAGAGCGACCTCAGTTTCACCGTGAAGGAAGGGGCCAACACGTTCGATATTGAGCTGAAAGACGGCAATTAGCCGACCGCGAGGGCGGTGCCTGGCGAGTGGCTTGTCTAGACGCCCAATCCCAGAAGGGCCTGGAAATCCGGGTCGGACCGGAGGGGATCGAAATCCGATTCGCCATCGACCAGCGAACGGAATTCGGCATCCAACGCGAACGCCCGCGACAGATGGGTCAGGGTGCGTGGTTTGTTGCCCGCCAGGCTGAGGTAGCAGGCGAGGTTGTAGTGGATTAGCGCCCACTGCGGCTTGAGGACGAGCGCCTGCTCCATGGCTTCGATGGCGGAGTCCAGACGATTGGCGCGCTTGTAGCACCAGCCGAGCGACAGCAGTAGTTCCACGGACCCCGGCATGCCTTGTGCGGCCTTCTCCAGGGGCCCAAGGGCCTCGTCGTACCGTTTGAGTTCCTTGAGCGACTCCCCCCGCAAATAGAGCCCCTTGGGCCCGAGATTCTCGTCGCCCCCAAGGCGGTCCAGGTTCTCGAGCGCCTGGTCCGGCATCCCAAGTTCCAGGTATCCCTCAGCTTGCCGTTCAATCTGCTTTCGTCGGATAAGGCTGGAATTGGCCACGGTTCCTGCTCCCCCAAACGGCGCATTCGAAGGTGTCGCGCTTCCGGTGATTCTTATCGAGTCCATTCTACCGCGAAGCACAGTTCAAATCGAACGCCAATTTGGGGCCATCAGGTCCCCTGCCTTTGGCCTGAGACGCTACGCCAGCGTTCCCGCTTGCGAATTCGCGGCGGACTCAGGAAGATCGGCGGTCATGTCAGCCCGGACCACGATTTCGAGCAGGAGGTTGGTGTCGATCTCGACGACCTGGGACACTTTGACATCCAGCCGGGCACCGAACGGGAGCACCTGGGATTCCTTGATTCGGGCCGGCGGACCGTCTCGTTGGATTACCCTAATTGCCGGCGTTCGCGCGAACGGCGGGCAGAAAGCCAAATGGACCGCCGTACTCCGTTGTCTGGACGCCAGGCCGACCCGCATCCAGCCCGTCAGCAGCTCACCGCCGTTGGGCTGCCGGCTGCGGACGAACTCCTGCAACACGTCCTCGGACTGCGGGGGCGTCGGGCAGGGAATTCGATCGTGTAGAGGGGCTGCCGAGGATGGCGAGTCTTCGTCTGCTGCATCCTGGACGCGTCGGTCTTGCCTCGGGTCGTCCTGCTTTCGCCCCGGCAGCAGCCCAGACCACCATGCCCAGGCTTCCTCACCAGCCAGAACGGCCCATGCACCAAGCACCCCAGCAACGTTCGCGCTGTCCAGCCCCAGCGCGAGTCCCCAAACCGCCAAACTCGAAGAGACAACGCCATGAAATGCCAACCCCGCCCGTTGGGAACTGCCCCCCGGAGCAGGCCAGCCGAGCAGGAGCCTCGCCACGCCGGCTGCGCCGGCCGCAATCGCGGCGGCTGACACGAGCGCCGGCCAGTCGAGCGGCTGCGGGAGGGCCTGGGCCGATCGCCGCCAGGCGAGCGTCCCTGCGCCCGCGAACAGCAATCCCGCGATGGTGTACGCCGACCATCGGGCCAGTTCGACTGCCGCGGGTGCAACGCGGACGGTCGCACACCCAGTTGCATCGCGATGGACCAATTCACGGCTCACCAGTCTACCCATGTCCCTGTGGCGTCGCACGACGCAGCGGTTTGGTATGTCTGCACGCTCGCTTCACGCTCGCGGGCATCCGCCGTCCTCGGTACTTGGCGCTCGCGTCTCGTGGCCCGCAACGCCAGACAAACGCCGCGGTATGTGGAGGACAAACACGGCGCCCGGGCCGGACGGACTTGTCACCTCCACGCGCCCGCGGTGGTTGGTCACGATCCGCCAGCACTTCGACAACCCCATCCCCAGCCCTCGTCCAGCCTGCCGGGCTGAGAAGAACGGATCGAAGATATGGCTGCGGTGCTCGGGGCTGACGCCCGGCCCGTTGTCCGCCACGCGGATCCTAACCGAATCTTCGTCTCCGTCCAACCCGACTTCGATCTGCCCGCCGTGCCCCATCGCCTCCAAGGCGTTTCGGATCAAGGCGTGGACGGCAACGCTCATCTGAACGGGGTCGAGTTCGACGGCCAACGGCCCAGGATGGCCGGAGCGGACCACGGTCGTCGCCCGCTCTGCGGCTTGGGGCGCCACCTCCTGCAACAGTCCGTCGACCAAGGAGGCCAGGTCGAATTCCTGCGGTTCAGGTTTCGGAGGCCTGGCAAACAACCGCATGTCGGCGATCATCTCGTGGGCCCGCTTGACCTGGGCGACGATGATCGCCGCCTCGCGCCGCCGTTCCGGATCGGTTTCGCCGTGGAGGAACAACTGGGCCCGGCCAGCGATGATTGCCAGCGGGTTGTTGATCTCGTGGCCTGCCCCCGCAGCCAACTCGGCCATGGCTTCGAGCTTCTCGTATTCGAGCTTCTCCAGGAACCGGCGTTCCAACAGTTCAAGCCGGGCGAGGCGCACTGTCAACTGCCGGAGTTGCCTGCCTGCGCCGGGAATCGAGGCCGCCCATGCTCGCGTCCGCTGCTCCGCGCGACGGCGCACGGCGGACACGTCGCAAGCGGAGGGGGGGGCTTTGCCGGCCAGGATTTCGGCTGCACGCCTCACGCACTGTACGGCGGCCTCGGGACGCTCAGCGAGCCACCGAGAGAGCGTCGCGGGCATGACCGGATTCTCGCCGGCAAGCGGACGCGCGAACCACGCCGGCGCATTGTGAACGAGCGCCATCAAGACCGCCTGCTCCCGATCGGACGGCGACGCCCCAGACGCAAGTTCCGCGGCCACCGCCGCCATGCAAAGGCTCTCTCCCACCAACTGACTCGATCGCCGGGCTTCGGCCTCGACTCCCTCCGGCGATAATCGTCCGGGCGGTCCTTCGGCGTTTGGCTCCGGCCACTGAAGCACCGAAAGCACGTGCTCGGCCAGCCACGCCGCGACGTCGGACACGCTTGCCGGATCGGCCTGTCGGCGTTCGGCGACCAATGCCAAGGCCCACAACACCAGCGGCGGATCGCTGGCGAGCACGTCGGCGAGCGCCGCAGTTGGTTCGGCATGCCGGTCGGCGAGGAGGAACTCGGCCACGAGCGCCGCCGAGCGATCGGCAAAGGGCAACACCCAACGGCCCGGCCCGCTGACGATGGCGGGGAGGTAGCGCATAACGGCGTCCGAAACAGCACGCTAGCAGTGCTAGCGATCGAATTCTGGGGCAGAAGCCCTAGCTGGCCACCAGGGGTTCCATATCGAGCAGTTGACACATGCGGGCCACCAAACGCTCGATCTCGAACGGTTTGTGGAGGAAATCGTCGGCGCCGGCCGCGCGAAGTTCGCCCACGCGATCCTCCTCGACCATGCCGGAAATGCAGATGATCTTCACGTCGTTCATGGTCCGGTCGCTGCGCACGCGCTGGCAAACCTCCTTGCCGTTGATGTCCGGCAGCATGACATCGAGCACGATCAGGTCGGGACGGTATTCCTTGACCATCATTCCGGCGTCAAATCCGTTGTTGACCGTGCGGATCTCAAACCGCCCGTCCCGTTCCAGCACGTCCGAGATCAGTTCGACCAATTCCTCGTCGTCATCGACGATGAGCACCTTGCGTTTGCCGCTTTCCAGTGCGTCGGTTGGGATACCGTTGTCCCGCATGAAGATGAAGAGTTGATCGCGGGGGATGCGACGAAAGCGGCTGCCGGGAACACGAAACCCTTTCAATTGGCCAGAATCGAAGCAACGAATGATCGTTTGCTGGCTGACCTTACAGATCTTGGCCGCCTCTCCGGTCGTGAATACTGTCTTCGTTGCCATGAGTAGTTTTGATCCCTCTTCCTAGCCACCGGTAATAGCTAGTCACAGCGAAATCCTCGATGGCAAACGTCGGCTCATTCGCCCGAGGATTTCTGGTCGTCCGTGTAAAAGTCCCCGGTAGGTAGCCCTGTATTCGCAGATGCCCAAAGACTCTGCAACTCACGACACTGCATACAGATAGCAGGCTCCTCCGGACCTGCCGACATTACCGAATTTGCCAGTGCCGACAATTATAACTAGCTTTCCGCGCGTGTCAATACTGGACGGAACTTTTTAAGTGTTTGAAAAATAAGGACTTATGGTTCGCGCGGCCCTTTCGTGGCGATCGTTCTCCCCCGTGCTTTGAAAGCCGTGAAATGACGCAAACTTTTTGGCTCACGATAGATGCGCACTCTGAGGTGTCGCGGCGTACGCGCTGCCAGCGGCATCCTCGATCGCGGAATCGTTGCCGCGGGTAATCAACCGGCCCACCACATCTCCTACGGCGGCGTTGTGTCGGAGTGACCCTCCAGATGGATCAGCAATACGGCAATATCTGCGGGCGTGATGCCGCTGATGCGGGTCGCTTGCGCCAGGTTCGCGGGGCGGTACCTGGCCAGTTTCTCCCGGGCCTCGGCGCGGAGGTGTCGTACCACCGAAAAATCGTAGTGCTCTGGGATTCGCCGCTGGTGCAACCGTCGCTGCCGCTGGATGGCGATCTCCTCCCTGGCGACATAACCCGAGTACTTGGCGTCATATGAAACCTGCTCAGCGACCTCGGGTTCAACGTCGGCCAACACCGGAAGCCGCTCGATGAGGTCCTGCCACTGGATTGGCGGCCGACGCAGCAAGGCGGCCAGCGTGACCTCGCCGCAGCGCGTCGTTTCCAGAAGCCGGACGACGCGGGCCATTTCCGCCTCCTTTTCGGCCAGTCGCGTTCGACGCGCATCATCGACCAGGCCCAGACTGCTGGCGATCGGAGTGAGTCGCCGGTCGGCGTTGTCGTGACGCAGTCGCAACCGGTGCTCGGCCCGGCTGGTGAACATTCGGTAGGGCTCGTCAACGCCGCGGGTGACCAAGTCGTCGATCATTACGCCTAGATACGCCTGTTCGCGTTCAAGCACCAGGGGCGGCCGCCCTGCGATGGCCAAAGCAGCGTTGGCGCCGGCCAGCAGGCCCTGGCCCGCAGCCTCCTCGTAGCCCGTCGTTCCGTTGATCTGTCCTGCCAGGTAGAGCCCGCAGACACGCTTCGTCTCCAGCGTCGGCTTCAATTGCTCGGACGGAACGAAGTCGTACTCAATGGCATATCCGTAGCGGACGATCTCGGCCTTTTCCAGCCCGCGAATGCTGCGGACCATCGCTTCCTGCACGTCGCGCGGGAGGCTCGTGGCCAAGCCGTTGACGTAGACTTCGTGCGTCGTGCGGCCTTCCGGTTCGAGGAACAGTTGGTGCCGCTCCTTGTCCGCGAAGCGAACGATCTTGGTTTCGATCGACGGGCAGTAGCGCGGCCCTACTGACTGGATTTGTCCGGTGAACATGGGCGCACGGTCGAGATTGGCCTGGATCAGCGCGTGGACGCCTGGATTGGTGTAGGTGATCCAGCAAGGCACTTGCTGGACGTCGAGCCGTTGGGTGAGAAACGAGAAGGGTTGGGGGTATTCGTCGCCCGGTTGCACTTCGAGTTCGGCATAGTCGATCGTGCGTCCGTTCAGACGCGGCGGCGTGCCCGTCTTGAAGCGTCCGAGCGGCAATCCCAGGCGCAGCAGGGCCTCGCTCAACCCCGACGTGGTCCCTTCCCCCGCCCTTCCGCCCGGAAGGGTTTGCGGACCGTAGTGGAGTACGCCGCGAAGGAAGGTGCCGGTGGCGAGCACCACGGCCCGGGCACGATATGTGGCGTCACCTTGAACTCGCACGCCCGTGACCGCGTGTGGGAGAGTTGGATCCACGAGCAAATCGATGGCCGTCTCTTGTCGCAGCGAGAGTCCGGGCTGCTCCTCGCAGATCCGTTCGATTTCGACCTGGTACGCCCTCCGGTCGGCCTGGGCCCGGGGGCCGTGCATGGCCGGCCCTTTGCGGCGATTGAGCATGCGGAACTGGATGCCTGCGGCGTCGATAGCTCGAGCCATAGCCCCACCCAGCGCATCGATTTCGCGGACAATCTGCCCTTTGGCAATACCGCCAATAGCGGGGTTGCAGCTCATGTGGGCGAGCGTATCGAGATTGATCGTCAACAGGGCCGTTTTTGCCCCTAAACGCGCCGCTGCCAGGGCGGCTTCCACGCCCGCATGCCCGCCGCCAACCACCACCACGTCGAAGTCGTGAGAACCGCTCATCCACTCATGTTAGGGTGCGGGGAGGTCAGGGAAAAGGGCGGGGGACAGGCGAGGAAGCCGCTTATACAAGTCCCGTGTCCGTGGTGCGGGCTTCAGTCTTCGGTGCATACGGGGTCTTGGTAAAAGGCCTCCCGGCTTCCGTCAGTCGCATCGCGAGATCGCTCGTTACCCTGCCGGCAACGCTCGCCTTGCGAGGAAGAAGAATCGCCTCAACACCCGTAATTTCTACCAGAAATAAGTACTTGCATGATGATTACCGCAGTGATAGACTACGTGCGTTCTCTTGCCCGATGAGACGCACGAGCGTGTCGCGGCGGCCACATCTCTGTCTTTCTCGTGCACGCAGCGAGGTTCGGGAGTCTCATTGTGCCCCGATCGGGAGTGCGTCACTCGTTCCTTTTCTTTCTGTTCTGGGTGAGGAGGGTCGTTCCATGAAGCGAGGTGTGCTCAGGTGGCCAGCGTTTACGCTGGTCGAATTGTTGGTGGTAATCGCCATCATCGGCATCCTTATCGCGCTCTTGTTGCCCGCGGTACAAGCTGCTCGCGAGGCGGCGCGTCGCTCGCAGTGCTCGAACAACTTGAAGCAGTATGGGCTGGGCCTCCACAACTACCACGACGTGATCAAGGTTTTCCCGCCCAGCGGAAATCAGATCCCGGGCGTGTGGAACGCCTACCCGTGGATCAGTTGGCAGGTGCGGATTCTGCCGTATATG
>CAZFKF010000101.1:0-9889 GCA_964518805.1 uncultured Planctomycetaceae bacterium
GGCGGTGGAGACGCAGGGGGCGGGGGTGATTCTGGGCTTGTAGCCTCGGTTGGCGTTGGTTCAAGCCCGAGGCAACGGTGACAGTCCGCAGGTCGAACCGGCCGCAGAAAGTAAGCCTTCGAGGCGTCGTTGCACGCCGGGTGCCTGTCTGTGCCGGTGAGGCACTTTGAGCACGACGGATAGGCGGGTTGTCGCATCGCAACCTCCTCAGAACATCCGCAGCAAGTTGCGGTAGACTTCCGCCCCGGCCAGGCAGTCGGCCAGGGCGTCGTGGGGATTGGTGTTGACGATGTTCAGCTTCTTGCAGATCGAGCCGAGAGAAACCCGATCGAAGGGGGCCTTGTCGCCGGCGCAAATGGCCCTGTCGTTCAGCGCGATCGCATAGAGCATCGAGTCACGGGCATGGCTGTGGAAAACCTGGTCCACCATCGCCACGCCCAGCCACGCCTTGAGGAACGACGACTCGAAGGCCCAGTTGTGGGCCAGCGGCACGAGGCAACGCTTGAATGGCAGCCGCAACCCCTCGAACCATTCCACCAGCCAGTCCTTGACTCTTTCGGATTCCGGGGCGTGCAACAAAAGCTCCGTCATCGGAATCTTGTGTTTCTGCTGCGCGGCCACTGACTCCCGCTCGGGGTGCTCGGGCTTGATCTGAGTGTAGAACGGACGCACACCTGCAAGCGGCTTGATGTCGTCGTCCAGCGGCACAATGGCGATTTGGATGATCTCGTGGTGTCCGGGCTGCGTGCCGGTCGTCTCCAGGTCGATGGCGGCCATGAGGTGGCCGCTCAGATTGAGCAGGCCGGGATAGCGTTGGCAATCAACCACGGGTCTTCCTCCGCACGGGCCTCTTGACCTCGCCGACCAGTTCGATGGGATTGCATGGCAGATCGTTGAGTTCCGGCGGGAGCAGGCCCTCGGCGATGCGAAGCTGCGTGTCTTGAAGGCACATGAAGTTCCAAATCGCCATTGCCAGGTGCGGTTCGTCGCGGTCGCCCCGCAACCACTTCATCGCGTGCCGCAGCCCGCTGTCCATGTAGCGGGAAAGCGGAATCCCTTTCTCCCAGTTCCTCGCGGCGTACTTCTTCGCCCCCGCCTCGAAAATCTTGGCCACCTCGATCAATGCCCGCACGGGCAAAAGGTCCATCCGGCCTTTACCCTCCTGGCCGTCGCGGACAGCACCGGTGGTGAAGTTGGAACGGGTGCCGGAATCCTTAATCTGCGTCATGGTCTTCTCCAGGGTGTTGGACTTCTCCAGGTGCAACCTCGATGAAATCGCCGCCGTACTCGTCGGCGAAGGCTTGGATGTCTTCAGGCAGTCTTTCAGCTTCAGGCTCGGCCACCAGCTCGGCCCGAAGGATCGAGCGTGTCAGCCGCCCGCAGGTGCGGTAGATGCGGAAAGTCATGCGTCACCTGTTGCGGGCTTCCAGGTGAGGCCGACGACGTAGCGCTTGTTCCCCGTGCCGGCGCGGATCGGGTGGCGGAGAGGCATCTCGTTCTGGACTCGGTGCTTGCTCCAATTCTGTTCGCCGCCGGCCGCGACGACTTCGTGGAAGCGAGCGTAGAAATCCTTGAAGAGAATGACTTGGGCGTCGGGGCTCCGGTCGCAGTATTCGTCGATGAAGGCTTCCAGGGCGGTGCGGTTGTTGGCCTCGGCTTGCTTCTTGCTGGCGGTCGTGACGACAGGGATGCGAAGCCGGCCCACCAGCGGCGGCAACTCCAGGTGCATGAGCGTGTAGAGGAAGTGCGGGGCCTCTTTCTCCAGTTCGACGATCAAGTCGTCCTTGGGTATCTCTTGCCCCTTACGCAGGTCCGGGACGCGGATCATGGTGATGCGGGTATCGCCGGGAAACACCGGACAGTTGGACGGCGCGTTGGCTGTCTGGACCCAGTGCGTGGAGTTCGGCTGGTCGTAGCTGTCCTGCCGCATCTTGCGGATGTTGATGATCCGGCCCGTGACCCACTCCTTGATGCGTGCGTGGGCACCGGGGCACTTGGAGATGTCCACCTCCTCCACCGCGCAGATGATCGCCCCAGCCAGTTCGCCATTAAAACCGTCGCGACCGGTGAGTGGCCGGTCTGCCTTGACGACGCCCTTGGTCACCAGAAGTTGCAGGGACTCATAGAAGATGCTCTTGCCGCAATTCTCGCTGCCGAAAAGGAAGAGGTAGGGCGTTGGATTGAAAGGACAACGAAAGGCGCAGGCCGCCCACGCCCGCAAGTAATCGGCCCCGGTCCTGATGCTCGCCTGCTCGGCCCAAGGCAGGTCTTTCAGGGCCGGCGTCAACTCGGTGCCGATGTGTTCGCAGATTTTGTCCCAATGGGGATGGCGCGGAACCTCGTCGTCCGCCAACTCGGCGGGCTGATACTTGAATTGGGCGGCATCACGATTCCATTGCCGGCCGCCGGGGTACTCTTCGCGGAAGGGAAGATTCACCAGCCGCCACGCCTGCCAGCCCGCACCGCCCATGATCGCCTCAGCGTCCGCCTTGGGATGTCCGAGGTTTTGCAGCATCATCTTGACTTGACCGACAGGTTGGCGGACCCACTCCTTCTCTTTCTTCGTCACCCAGCCCGCATGATCTCGGTCGGTGGTCTCCAGACAGCGGATGATGCCGTCGTATTCGTTTAGGCTCTTTTCTTCTTCCTTGGAGGAGTCGGTTTTCACGTCGAAGATGCGGACCCACTTGCTCTTCTTGTCGAGCCAGCCGGGCAGCTCGTCGTCGTCCTTGTTTCGCTCAACTTGGACCACCAACCGGCCGTCCTTGTGGGCCTTGAGCGTGACTTTGCGGTCCTTCAAGGCCGGGTCCAGATCGAGCCGCTGGCCGATGGTCTCGGCCGCCTTGACGGCATCGCTCGCCTTGGCGAAGACGAACCCGCCGCTCTCCTCTTCAATGCCGCCGAGCAGCTTGCAGGCCGCGCTCAGGCTGGGAAAGCGGTTGAAGTAGCAGGTGGTCCAGCCGTTGCCATCCTGGGTCCAAGTGTCGGCCTCGTTGATGCCGGGGGAGAAGCGGTAGACCTTCCATCCGCCATTGAGCAGGGGGAAGAGGAAGCAGTTGGGCGAGCCGCGGTCATGGCCCTCAGAGATGGTCTTAAAGACGCCCATCAGCTTGAGGGCCTTGCCTTCCGTCCCGTCGATCAATTCCTTGAGCGCGCAGGTATGCGTCTGCAAGAGGTGGTGGTCGGTCACCCACAGAGTCGTATATCCCGACCGCATGAGGGCTTCGATCTGGGCCTTGTGGGAATCGTTCAGGGGAATGATCTTCCGGCTGGACGCCAGGGCCTCGAACGGGTCTTGATCCTCTTCGGTGATCTGGTTGACGCGAATCTTCGACCGGCGTCCCCTCACGACTTCGATATGGTCCCGCCAGTTGGCCGGCAGGTCCGCCATGCCCAACCGCTTCGTGGCCGGCTTGATGATTACCAGGCCGTGGTTTTCGGCCGACATCTTCCGATGCCAAATCCACATGACGTGGCCGGCGGCGTCGATCTGGCTGGCGAAGTCAAACCCCGTTTCGGCTGACATCATCCCGAGGATGCAGCGGGCGAGGGCAGAGTGTTCGGTGTGATTCGCGGTGGGAACGCCCTCGTCGTCGAGATAGACGTAGAGGTGGATGCCGCCGCCACCGGTGCTGCGGCGGACTTCCACGTAGCGCAGGGCGCAGGCTGCCTCTTTGACCTTCTCCAATTCTTCGTCGGTGATCCCAATGCCCTTGGCGTGCCCGGTGATGGCGTCGAAGTCGAAGCCGAACCATAATGATCGCCGATCGCGCCAGCGCCACCCCGTCATGCCGATGCCTTCGGCGTGCAGGGCGAGCGGGAAGCTGAGCCTGTAATCGGAAAAACTCGGCTCGGTGGCGGCGTTCTTCGGAATGCGAACGTTGAACCATTCGTTGATTCCGTCCGACCAAGTTGATCGCTTGCCAGCGACGGGCTCGCCATTCCCGGCAGCTACGTTGCATTGTGTCTCCATGTCGATGGACCACCGATCCACCAGGTCGGCGTTGGCCGGCGTCTTGCGGGCTTGGAGGAAGTTGTGGATCGCTTCGCTGACTTGGATGCTCACGCGACGTGCCTCCAGGCTTTTCTGTGTCGGATGCGGCTGACGACGCTGGCGTCGATGCCATATTGGCCCGCCAACTCTTGATTGGACGCATACGAACTGCGTATTGCCCGAACAATATCGTCGTTGACCTTGGCGTTAGGTCTTCGCACACCGACGCAGGGTAGCTGAACCGTTCTTGTTGGGTCGCCGGTGTGGCTCCAGTGCGCCCCGGACTTAATCAGGTGGACAGCAGTAAGGCTGATTCCATGCTGACGGGCGATGTTCCGGTGGTAGTCGCGCGACTCCCGTATGACTTGAATAGCCGCAGCCGTCAACTTCGCCTGGGAATGATTCTCCGCTGACGCGCTCCGACCTTTTGCCACCATGTCCGCAGCGTTTTCGGCTTGTGTGCCCAGCCAATGGTGCCGAGGGTTGCAGCACAGCGGGTTGTCGCAAGTGTGGCAGACCACCATTTCACCGGGATCGCCCAAGGTGAGCGCGTAGGCAAGGCGGTGAGCCAAATAGCATTGCCTGCGGATACGGATTCGTCCGTATCCCTTGTTATTGGTGGAGCGACGCCACTCCCAGCGGTCGTCTTCACCGCGCCGGTCTATCTTGGACCAGAATCGCTCCGCTTCTTCTGCGGTCAGTTGTGGGATTGGCTTCGTTCTGCTCGGCATGGTCTCGGCTCACAGGGCGTGTAAACGGTCTGGGCGGCGGATCGCCCCGTGCAAATGACTCACGTAAAGAAGAGCGCAAAAGCTCAACGCTTTTCACGGATTCTTCTAAAAAACGGCCGCGTCTTGCGCTCTTCTTTACGTGAGTCATTTGCGAAAGACGCCTATGCAAGACGAACACCGCCTCCTACCGCTCGACGAGATCGTGGAACCCTGGGTCGTTCTTCGGCCCGTGAATCGGGCGTCATTGGAGTACCTGGAACTGCGGGACTCCCTGGCGGCCGTGGGCTTTATCAATTCCATCTGTGTGCGCCCGTCCGCACGGAAGCCGGGCAAGATGGAAGTGGTGGACGGCCTCTACCGTTACACCGGCGCGGTCGAACTTCGCCTGCCCGCCGTGCCTTGCATCGTGAAGCACAACCTCACGGATGAAGACGTGCTGGCGATTCAGATTCAAGCCAATGCGCTGCGGCCGGAAACGACGCCGGTGGAATACGCCAGACAGTTGAAGCGGATGATCGCGGCCATGTCAGGCAGCTTGCAGCGGGACATCACGCTGACGGACGTGAGCGCTCGCATTCACAAGAGCCCCGAGTGGGTCGAGAACCAACTGCTCTTGTTGCGACTGACAAAACCGCTGCAACTGGCCGTTGAGCGCGGCGAGATACCGCTGAGTTCGGCGTATGCCTTGGCGCGGGTTCCGCGCCCGCACCAATCGCAATTCGCCGATGCGGCGCAGACCATGACGGCCACAGAATTCGTCCCTCTGGCCAATCGCTACGCCAAGCGGTTCAAGGAAGCGGTCTGCCAGGGAAGGATGGATGACCTGTACCAGGAGTTCCAACCGAGGCCGCACCTGCGGGCCTACAAGGAGGTGCTTGCGGAGTACCAGGGGCGGCAATCGGGCGGCCTCTTCGTGGCCGCAGCGGGTTGCCGGACCCCTGTGGACGCCTGGTATCTCGCGATCCAATGGGCTTTGCACCTGGACGAGGCGAGCGTCGCGACCGACCGGGAATTCGTCTTGCAACAGCAACGGCGCGCCATTCTGAGAAGCCCCGGTGAAGAGGAGGCCGAACCATGACGTGAGAACCAGGGCGAACGGAGCGCCCAACGAATCACAAGCAACGAGTAACAAGCAACCTGTGACCTGCAACAAGAGAGGTTTCCCCATGTCCGACACTGCTTTGGTTCCCGTCAACCTCGACCAGCTTCCTTCCACCCAGATCGGCGGCGACGATCTCTACAACGAACTGGCCAAGGGCGGCGACTACATCGGCCGGCTGCAACTCTTCACGAAGGGCAAGCCGGTCAACAAGGGTTTGATCCCGCCCGGCCATTACGGCATCCCGGAGAGCGACGAGGAGATCATCGACCTCGGCACGAGCGTGGACTTGATCCCGCTGGCCCGCCGGCCGAAGGCCATCGACATGACCGACTCGGAGGCGCTCGTGATCTCCTACGACATGGCATCGGCGGAGTTCAAGCGGATCGCCGCCAAGTCGAACGAACCCGAGTCGCATTGCCAGTACGGCCCGTCGTTTCTCGTCTACGAGCGGTCCACCGGCCGCTTCCTGGAGTTCTTCTGCGGCAACAAGTCCAATCGCATCGAAGCGAAGAAGTTGTTCCCCTTCTTGCCGCTTACGCAGGCCGACATTGACGCCAAGGCGGCGGCCAAAAACGACGTGAGCGACCTGCGCCCCCACGGCCCGCTTCCTGTCACCCTGAAGGTGAAGCTGGCCGAGAACAAGCGCGGCTCGTGGCACGTTCCGGTCGTGGTGAAGTGCTCCACGCCCTTCACGAAGGTGCCGAGCATGGACGTGATCGTCCGTGAGATGCAGAAGTTCCTCACGGTGAAGGACAACGGCGTCGAGCGGGTCGAAGAGACCAAGCCGGCCCGCGCCCGCTAAGGCGATCTGCTCTCTGGCGGACTTGCCTTCTACTAGCCCCGCCAGAGTCTCGTCGAGGGCGGTGCCAAGCCACTGCCCTCGGCTCTCTTCCTCCTTTCCGCCTGGCCTCTGCCCGCATGACCAGGGGGATTCAAGCAAGCGGACACTTCACGGAAACACGCCATGAACCCGGACGCCGTACTCGTTCAAGTCCCATCGGTGGACTTCCGCACGTTCATCGGCCTGACCCACAAGGTCATGGGGCGCTCGCCGGCTGAGGCGGCCGACGCTTCCCGGCGGGAATTGTCCGACGCGCAAAAGTTCCTTAGCTGCCTCGCGTCGTTGCGCGATGCGAAGGCCGGCACCGGGTTGCCGCCGCACCTGTTGTCCCATGTTTCGTTCAGCGCCTTCATCGGGGCGGACGACCGGGACATGCTCGACATCCTCCAATGCTGCGCGGGGATGCCGTTTGTAGCGACGGAAACGACTGTGCGGGGCGTGCAGATCGCCGTGGTCACGGGCACGCTAGCCCAATGGCGGGATGCTGTGGTGTCCGGTTGTAGGAAAAGCACCGAATGTCCGGTGCGGCACTGCTTCAACAAGCTGTACGGTTTGTTCACTGCCGCCGGCTTGAACGTCTGGGGCGATTTCCAGACCCGCCCCGCCCCGGATCAGACCTTCCTGCTCTTGGAAGACAAGCGGGGAAGGTGACTCCAATTCTGCGCCGTTGCGGGGCTTACGTTGGTATCGCCCTACTTCAATCTTGACGTATAGGCACTATGGACCCGTTCTGCCAGCGCGACAACCTCCGTTTGTACTGCGTCGATCTTCGCGCGGTGCTGACAACGCTGCCTGCGGCATCGGTGGATTTCGTGGTGACGGACCCGCCCTACTCGCTCAATTTCATGGAGAAGGAGTGGGATAAGGCTATCCCCGGCCCCGAGCATTGGCGGGCCATCGCTCGCGTGTGTAAGCCCGGCGCGATGATGCTAGCCTTCGGCGGCACGCGGACCTATCACCGCCTGGCCTGCGCGATCGAAGACGCCGGCTGGGAAATTCGCGACTGCCTGATGTGGCTCTACGGGCAGGGGATGCCCAAGTGCGGCGACATCGGCAAGCTGATCGACAAGTCGAAGAAGGCCAAGCGCAGAGTTGTTGGCACCAAACTGGGGCAGCCTGGCTACTCGCTTGCCAATAACGGCCGGACGAACGAGGTCTACGGCGACCTTCACAATCCCGAGGCGGAATGCGCCGTCACGGCCCCTGCCACTCCCGAAGCCGCACGCTGGACCGGCTGGGCAATGGCCTTGAAACCGGCGTGGGAACCGATCGTCCTGGCAATGAAGCCGCTGGACGGCACGATTGCCCACAACGCCCTCACGTGGGGCGTGGCGGGCATGAATATCGAAGCCTGCCGCATCGGCACCGAGAGCACCATCCGCACACGCGGCGACAGCCTGACTGACGCCGGCTGGGCCAGCACGACACGCTCACCCGTGGGCGGCTCGGAGTGCGGCCGTTGGCCCGCGAATCTCTTGTTGGACGAGGATGCCGCCAGCGTTCTCGACGCGCAGACTGGCACGCTCACCAGCGGCACGAACTGTGTCCGCACCAAGTCTGGTGACGGCTATCACGGCGGCATAGGCAAGCCCGGCGATGTTCAGGTGAGCTATGGCGATTCTGGGGGAGCGAGCCGGTTCTTTTATTGCTCGAAGAGTAGTTCCAGGGAGCGCAATAAAGGCTGTGAGAAGTTGGTGACATGGGAAAACGTGGACCTAAGCCAAGAGATCGACGAGTTGCTGAAACAGACAAGGGCTATATCCGGTATTGGCACGTCCCATCTGGCCGACGGCGAATGGAACACGATGTTGTCTGGGAGCGGCATTACGGGCCTATCCCAGATGGATATTGCGTTCACCATGTCAACTTTGACAAGACTGACAACCGAATTGAGAACCTTCAGCTTCTCACCTTCCTTGAACACAAGCGCATCCATTCTGGCTGCTACAAAGACGCTGTTGGCAATTGGATCAAGCCTTGCCGACATTGCGGACGGCATCGACCGATTGCGGACTTCTACAGGCGGCGTGATGGCGTCACTGCTGAGTGCCGCCAGTGCAGCATTGCGCGTGTTAGCGCAGATAGGTGCAAAAGGAAAGCGCGGCAACGTGCATCCGTGTGTTAAGCCCCTGGCGCTCATGGAATACCTGTTGACGCTGCTCTCGACGCCGAACGGCGGCGTGATTCTGGACCCGTTCGCCGGCAGCGGCACGACGCTCCTGGCCGCGAGGAACTTGGGACGCCCGTGCATCGGCATCGAGTTGGACGCCCACCATTGCGCAATCGCCAAAGCGCGAATCTGCGAATCAGCGCCCTGAAACCGACGCGCGATGGGGCTTTCGTTGTGAGAGCGTGAACATTCACCGCCCTGCCAATCGCGTGTAAACGATCCGGCGAGAATCGTATGGCCATTGAAGAGATCAAAATGACCACCCGCACGTCCAGCGGCACGCTGAATCGCGTGTCCGCGACGCTGGAATACGCGGACGGCCGCATTTACTTCCTCAAATCGCCCTACTCGCTCAAGGACGAGATCAAGGCGATGACCGGCTCCCGTTGGCACGGCTACGACGAGGAAGAGCCCCGCAAAATCTGGTCCGTTGACGGCTGCCAGCGCAACCGTTTCCAGCTTGGCTATCTCTGCGGCGAGGATGTCTACGCCTGGTTCGACCGGCCATTGGCGCGGCACCAGTACCGGCCGCTGACGCGCGGCGGCGTGCCGCAGACGTTCATGCCTCACCAGGCCGACATGGCGGACGCGGGCCTGACCTACCACTACCAGATTTTCGGGGCCGAAATGGGCACGGGCAAGACGCTGGCGGCCCAGATGGTCATGGAGATGTCCGGGGTGGACCTGTGGTGGTGGGCCGGGCCGAAGACGAGTCTGCCGAACATCAAGCGCGAATTGAAGCTGTGGGGCTTCCCTTTGGAGCGAATCCAGGTCGAGTTCTTCACCTACGAGGGCCTGGTTCGCGTGATCGACGAGTGGAACGACGCGCAGACCTTGCCGCGCGGCTTCATTGCCGATGAATCGAGTCGCTGCAAGAACCACACGTCTCAGCGCTCGAAAGCCTGCCAGAAGCTCGCCGATTTGATCCGCGACAAGTACGGCTTCGAGGGCTTCGTGATAGAAATGTCGGGCACGCCGTCGCCCAAGACGCCTGTGGACTGGTGGAGCCAGTGCGAGATCGCCTGGCCGGGCTTCCTGAAAGAGGGCAGCC
>CAZFKF010000102.1:0-9871 GCA_964518805.1 uncultured Planctomycetaceae bacterium
TTGCTCGCCGTCGTGGTGCGATTCGGTCTTCTGTCCGACGGTCCAGGCGGAACGTCAGTCAAGTCCACGGCGCGTCAACGTGAGCGCGATTCGCGCGCGGCCGCGTCTGCCGTTCGGAGGATGGACACGGCCAGTCCGATGCGGCGCCCCGCGTTCAACTCGCGCTTGGGCGGGCGGGCGGGCGGTTCCCGTGCACGACGGTCGTCTTCGGAGGGCAGCCCATGATGTCGGACGCACAAACGAGAAGGCCAGACTTGCGAGCGCAGATGGCCTGCGGAAAAACCCGTATCCTGATGCTCGGCAACTTCCTGTCGGGGCATGGCGGGAATCGGAGTGTGTCGGAGGACTTGGCCGATCGTCTCGAAAATCGGTCATACGCGGTTCTTCGCTCGTCCGCGCGACGGAGCCGCCTGGGGCGATTTTTGGCCCGCCTGGCCACCGTCGTGGCCCGCCGGGGCCAGTACGATGTGGCGCACGTCGACGTCTTCAGCGGTTCCGCATTCTGTTGGGCGGAGGCATCGTGCCTGGCGCTTCGGGCCATGCGCAGGCCGTTCTGCCTGACCCTTCACGGCGGAGGGTTGCCAGACTTCTCACGGAGGCATCCAACGCGAGTCAAGCGCGTGCTCGAATCGGCATACGCCGTGACCGTTCCGTCGCGCTACCTGCTCGAACAAATGCGGCCCTATTGCAGACGCTTGATGCTTCTCCCCAATCCCTTGGACACGGCATCCTATGCGTTCCACCGCCGCGACCGTCTGCAACCAAATCTCGCGTGGCTGCGCGCCTTCCACCGGACCTACAATCCGTCGCTGGCCGTGCGTACCGCCGCACTACTTAAGGCCCGCGGCGCACCGGTGCGCGTGACCATGTACGGCCCCGATACGGGGGACGGCAGTCTCGACCAATGTCGACGCCTGGTGCAGGATCTGGACGCCGCAGACCAAGTCGAATTTGCCGGGTCGATTGCGAGAACGGACGTCGCTTCGCGGCTGAATCAGTCCGACATCTTCATCAACACCACCAACGTCGACAATACGCCGGTCAGCGTGATCGAGGCCATGGCCTGCGGACTGTGTGTGGTGAGCACGTCCGTCGGCGGTATCCCGTACCTGCTCACTCACGAGCAGGACGCGCTGCTTGTCCCGCCCGACGATCCCGCGAGCATGGCCGCCGCGATCCAGCGGCTCCTTTCTGAGCCTTCACTGGCCGCCACGCTTTCGGAAAACGCGAGGGAAGGGACGAGAACACTTGACTGGTCCGTGATCCTGCCCGCCTGGGAACATATCCTGACGGGCACGATGAAAGGAATGCAGGATGGCTAGTCCATGGGAACGATTGTATTGGAGCAGCCCGTTGTGGCTTCAGCAGACGGCCGTCGCGGCGTGGGGCGTCGGTTGGTACCTTCGCCGGTACGGGCCGCAGTTCCACCGCCTCGTACGCGAGTTCCGTGAGCGGGACGCTTGGGACATCGAGCAATTTCATGCGTACCAGGAACGCCGTCTGGCCAAGGTCTTCGAGGCTGCCTGGAATTCGCCGTTCTACCACGCGCGGTTCTGCGCTGCGGGCATCACTCCGAAAATGGCCCCCTGGGATGCACTCGCCCGCTTGCCGTTGCTTTCCAAGCAGACGGCCCGGGAATGGGCCAAAGACATGCTGACCACGAACCGCCTTCCATGGAGGACCAAGGTCTTCAACACCAGCGGTTCCACGGGGACGCCCATGGGCGTGTATTACACGCCGGAGTTCCACATGGTCCAAAGCGCGGTGGCGGAGGTGAGGAGTCTCAACATAGGGGGGGCGACCTATCGTTCGAGACGTTTCATGTGTGCCGGCCGAAAAGTGTGCCGTTTCGAGGAGACGAGGCCGCCGTTCTGGCGGCAGAGCCCCATCGAGAATCTCGCCTATGCATCGTCCTATCACCTTGCCCCGCAATTCCTGCCCCATTACGTCGACTTTCTCCGCGGGTTTCGACCCCAAGTGCTCATGGGGTACCCTAGCGCGCTGTCGACCATTGCTCGCTTCATGGTGCAAGAGAACGTATCTTTGCCGTCTCCGCTGATGGCGGTTACCTCCGCCGAGACCGTGGGATCGGAGACGCGGAGTGTGATCGAGACGGCATTTCAGTGCCGGCTTTTCGATCGCTACGGAGCGGCGGAAGGATGCGTCTTTGCAGGGCAATGCGAATTCGGCCGGTACCACGTCAGTCCGGAACTCGGAATCATCGAAATCATCAACGAACGGGGAAAACCGTGCGCGCCGGGCGAGTTGGGAGAGATCGTCTGCACGGGCCTGCAAAACTTGCTTCAACCGTTCATTCGATATCGCATCGGCGACGCGGCCCGCTGGGCTCGTAATCAGCAGTGCCGTTGCGGACGCAAGACGCCGATCCTCGAACAGATCGAAGGCCGTATGGATGCCATGCTGTATACGGCGGACGGTCGCAGGGTTGGACGCGTCGACCATATCTTCAAGGGGGTCCACAACGTCAAGGAAGCTCAGGTGCGGCAGGAACGAATCCATCGCTTCGTAATCTCCGTCGTTCCTGAGCAGGGCTTCGGCGGCAACGACATCAAGCAGTTGCAGGACAACATGCGGCTCCACGTCGGGGCGGTCGAAGTCCAGGTGCAGTCGGTGCCCTCCATCCCGCGAACCGCCGCGGGGAAGTTCCGCGCCGTCGTGTGTGACCTGTCGGAGGAGGAGCGTTCGCGTCTCGGATCTCTTCGCATCTCCGCATGACGCGTTGAACGTATTGGCTCATCTGTTCCAACGAAGGGGAATTGCAGCATGCACGTCGTTACGGTTCTAGGCGCCCGTCCCCAATTCATCAAGGCGGCCCCATTGGCGAAGGCCCTGCGGGAGATGACGCGCGTCAGAGCGACCCTCGTACACACGGGGCAGCACTACGACGCGAGCATGTCCGAGGTCTTTTTTGAAGAACTCGGCGTTCCCCCGCCAGATTTCAACCTGGGGATCGGCTCTGGCCCGCACGGACAGCAGACAGGCCGTATGCTCGAGTGCCTTGAACGCCTCCTTCTGGAACTCCGGCCCGACTGGCTGCTTGTCTTCGGCGACACCAACTCGACTCTGGCAGGGGCCCTTGCCGCGGCCAAATTGCACATCCCCGTCGCCCATGTCGAGGCTGGCCTGCGCTCGTATAACCGCCGCATGCCTGAGGAACTCAACCGCGTCTTGACAGATCACGTCTCGACCCTGCTCTTCGCTCCTACGGAGACCGCTGTGGAGAACTTGCACCGCGAGGGGGTCGTGCCGGACCGGATCCACCGAGTCGGCGACGTCATGTATGACGCGGCCATCCAGTATGCCGCCATGGCGGACGCCAAGAGCGCCATCCTCCGGCAACTGGGCTTGACGCCGCAGCAGTACGTGCTGGCCACGATCCATCGGGCGGAGAACACGGACGATCCTCAACGACTGGCCGCAATCTTGATCGGGCTCGATCGTGTGAGCGCGGAGACCCCGGTCGTCTTCCCGCTACACCCGCGGACGCGTGCAATCCTCGCTCGCGGCGATGTTCGCACCCCACCCCTCTCCAGGCTCCGTTTTGTCGAACCCGTCGGCTATCTCGATATGATTCAACTGGAAAGGAACGCTTGCCTCATCGCCACAGACTCCGGTGGAGTGCAGAAGGAGGCGTTCTTCTATCAGGTTCCGTGCGTTACGCTGCGAGCGGAGACCGAGTGGACTGAGTTGGTGGAACTGGGCTGGAATCGCCTCGTGCGCCCCGACAATGCGGACGATGTCGCGCGCGGCATACGCAAGTCCTTTTCGGCGGCAGGCCGTTCCGCCTCTCCCTACGGCGACGGCCACGCGGCCGAACGGATTGTGGCGACGCTGTCTTCTTCGTGCTCCAACGACCGTCTTGCAGCATGAACATACTGCTCATCAACCATTATGCCGGATCGCCGAAGCACGGTATGGAGTACCGGCCATACTATCTCGCCCGAGAGTGGGTCAAAGCGGGCCATCGGGTAACGATTGCCGCGGCCTCGGCCTCCCACGTGCGTGCGCGGAATCCGCAACTCCGCGGAAGCGTTACCGAAGAAATCGTCGATGGCATCCGCTACGTCTGGCTGAGAACTCCCAACTACCAAGGCAACGGTGTCCGTCGCGTCGCCAATATCTTCTCGTTTGTCGGACAAATGATGCGGCAGCGCGGGCCGGTCGTCAACGGTGCCAAGCCTCATGCCGTGATTGCATCCTCGACATATCCCCTCGACATCTGGCCTGCGGCTCGCATTGCCAGGGAATCCGGCGCGAAATTGGTGTTCGAGGTCCACGACCTTTGGCCGCTCACACCGATCGAAGTGGGAGGCATGTCGCGCTGGCATCCGTTCATCGCGATCCTCCAGTGGGCGGAAGACTTCGCTTATCGCCGCGCCAGCCGAGTGGTTTCCATCCTGCCAAAGGCGGACGACTACATGCGACAACGCGGCATGGCTCCCGAGAAATTCGTGCACATCCCCAACGGCGTCGACCTCTCCGAATGGCGGCAGACGCCCGAGTCCCTTCCCGAAGAACACCGCGCGGTGATCGAACGCGAGAAGTCGGCCGGCCGGTTCCTGGTCGGCTACGCCGGGGCTCACGGCATCTGCAATGCCCTTCCCGTCATAGTCCAAGCGGCCCGCCAGCTTGAGACCGCGCCGGTGACGTTCTTGATCGTCGGCGAGGGGCCTGAAAAAGAAAACCTGAAGCACGCCGCGGCCGGCCTTGGCAACGTCGTGTTGTTGCCGGCGGTGCCCAAACCCGCCATACCGGCGCTCTTGGCGAACCTGGACGCCCTGTATATCGGTCTGGCGCGGCAATCGCTGTTTCGCTTCGGCGTCAGTCCAAACAAGCTCTTTGACTACATGATGGCGGCTCGTCCGGTCATCTATGCCATCGATTCCGGCAACGACCCGGTCGGCGAGAGCGGCTGCGGAATATCCTGCGGCGCCGAGGATCCGTCTGCCGTGGCGGCTGCCGTGATGCGACTGAAGGCATGCTCCCCTTCCGAGCGGCTTGCCATGGGGCGGCGCGGCCGAGACTACGTCGCCACACATCACGAGTACCGCATCCTCGCCAACCGTTTCCTGGAGGTTCTCGCATGATGCTCAATCCGTCGCAAGCGGTCCCTCAGGATCCTCCCCGGGTTCGAGCGGACCGCGACTGCAGTGAGTCCACCTACGATCGGGAGGCGTCGCGGATTGCGTCGGCCTATGCGCGTCGCGACCAACAGGTGCCCTCGGACCGCTATTCGTACTTCGACCCGGCCAACCTGCTGCACATTCAGACCTGCGAGCGGCACGTCCTGAGTCTGCTGGCCAAGAATGGATGCCGGTCGCTACGCGGGAAGCGCATCCTCGAAGTGGGGTGCGGCACCGGAAACTGGCTCCGGCAACTCATTCTCTGGGGGGCACAACCCGAAAACCTCAACGGAGTCGATCTTCTTCCCTCGCGAATCGCCGAAGCCAAACGCCTCTGCCCTGGGGCCGTCCATTTGAACTGCTCGAACGCAACCGCTCTCGATTTTCCGGACAACGCTTTCGACATCATCGTCCAGTCCACGGTGTTCACGTCGATTCTCGATCCCCACACGAAGCGGCAGGTCGCCTCGGAAATGACTCGCTTGCTCAAACCGACTGGCTTCATCCTGTGGTACGATTTCTTCTGGAACAACCGCTGGAACCCAGACGTGCAGGGCGTGGGTCGCGAGGAGATCCGCCGACTCTTTTCCGGTTGTCGCGTTTCGCTGAAACGTGTCACCTTGGCGCCTCCTCTCGCGAGGCTGATCGCCCCGCGTTCCAGAGTCGCGTGCCTCCTGCTAGGAAAGGTACCTCTACTATGCACCCATTATCTTGGAACGATTCATAAGGCCTGAGCATCCCTGCAGCGACCATCGCCTCAGCGCTGGGAGTTGCCCACAAGCATTATCATCGGTGGCGGCATCATGGATAGACTCGGATCACCCTCGCATTCGTCGGGAGTTCGCGCCGCGACGCGCGACGACATTCCTGTGATTGCCCGAATCCACAAGACTCAATTCGCAGGGCACCTTCTGGCGCGGTACTCTCTTACGTTGATTGAGCGGTTCTACATGGCCTTCCTGGACGAGGCTTTATTCCTCGTACACGAGGGAGAAGGAGGAATCGACGGCTTCGTCGTGGGCGCCGAGCGCCGTGTCTGCGGAATGTGCCGGCGGGCCTTTGTCCGCGCAAGCGTGCTGAGGTCTGCCTTGGAGACTCTCTGGAAACCACAGCTCGCGCTTGGCGCGATCCGGCAAGCTTCTCGGTCGTTTCTGCCTCGAAGGCACGCGCCGCATACCTCGCCTCCTTTTCGACTCCTCTCGATCGCCGTCGACCCCATCGCCGCCGGCACGGGTGTCGCCGCCGCACTGGTTTGGGCGTTTGAACGATCGATTCCGGGGGGATTCGCGACCTACGGGCTGAGTGTCCGCGAAGGCAATGTCCGGGCCATTCGGTTCTACGAGAAGATGGGTTTCCGCCGCGAGTCCGTCGATACGGCCGTCGGTCACTGCTATTACGCCAAGGAGACTCCCGACCGTTGCCAATCCATGTCATGCGAGGACGAAGATACCGTGGCCGATGGTGAACTGCGACGACTTGCCGGCTAGGAGACGAACTACGGAATGAATAAGACCCGACCGCACGCGATTCGCATCGGCTGGATCGGATTTCACCGCGAAGGACTGCCTGCGTTGGAGTCGCTTCTGACTTCCGGCGTTCGGGTCGAGGCCGTTCTCACACTTGCCGAACCGCAACTGGCCAAGCGCAGCGGCGCGTGCTCCTATGACGAACTGTGTCATCGCTTCACGGTCCCCTTGCACAAGGTGCGGCACGTCAACGATCCGGAGTCGGTCGCGTTGTTGCGTAGTCTCTCGCTGGACGTCGTGTTCGTCATCGGCTGGAGCCAGATCGTGGGACGAGAAGCGCTCGACACGGCCCGACTTGGGATGGTCGGGGCCCATGCCGCTTTGCTGCCGCACAATCGCGGCAGCGCCCCGGTGAACTGGAGCATTCTTCGCGGAGAAGACGAAACGGGCAACACGTTGATGTGGCTCAGTGAAGCCGTGGACGATGGCGAGATCATTGATCAGACGGCCTTCCCCATCACGCCTTACGACACCTGCGCCACGGTGTACGACAAGGTGGCGGAGTCCAATCGCGACATGATTCTTCGATTCATGACCGCGCTCGCTTCCGGCGAACGGCCCGGGCGAGCGCAGCCGGCCACTGACGAACCGCTGTTGCCGCGCCGCCGTCCCGCGGACGGGGCCATCGACTGGAAGGGCACAAGCAAGGCGGTTTACGACCTCATCCGCGCCCTCACGCGGCCGTACCCCGGGGCCTTCAGTTTCCTGGACGGACAGCAGTGGCTGATTTGGGACGCCGCCCTCCTTCCCGGCACGCCCTATGAAGGCGAGGAGCCCGGCCGCGTCGTCGGCCCCCTGGTGCATCCTCATCCGTCGCACGCGTGCGGCCAGATCGTCGCCTGTGGCGAAGGGGCCGTGGCGATCCTGGAGATTGAATCGCCCAGGAAGGAGATCCTCCGCGGCCGAGCCTTGAGTGAACAACCTTGGACAGGGAGGACCTGGCACCGGGAGCCATCCGATGGGTAATCGTGTATTGGCCATCGCCGCGCATCCCGACGACGAAGTGCTCGGCTGTGGGGGCACCCTGGCCTTGCACGCCGACGCCGGCGACGAGGTCACCATCGTCAACGCCTGCGAAGGCGAATCGCTTCGCTATGGCGCCGGGATGGTGGACCAAGCCGCCGATATCCGCGAAGCAGCCAAGGTGCTTGGCGCCGCAGTCCGCACCCTTGGATTCCCCGATCAGCGTCTCGACACGCTGAATCTGGTCGAGCTCATCCGACCGCTCGAACAAGCGGTCGCCGAGGTGCGGCCGCAGGTCGTGTATTGCCAATACGGAGGCGACATCAACCGCGACCATCACCTGCTCTTCCAAGCCGTCCTCGTGGCCACTCGACCGGTCGTGGAGAACATCCGGGCGGTCTACGCGTTCGAGACGTCCAGCAGCACCGAGTGGGCCTTTCCGAGGACCTTCGTCCCCGACACGTGGGTCGACGTCTCCTCGACGCTGGAACGCAAGATCCAGGCCATGGCCTGTTACCGGAGCGAGATTCGCGAGTATCCCCACCCCCGATCGCTGGAAGCCCTTCGTTACCAGGCGATGCACCGGGGGAGCGAGGTTGCCCTCCGCGCCGCCGAAGCCTTCATGACCGTTCGCAGGGTCCACCGTCATGGCCAAACGCCTGTTTGACATCGTCGCCGCGCTGGCGGCATTGATCGTCCTTTCCCCGGTCTTGCTCCTGGCGGCGCTGGGGATCCGACTGTCGAGCCGCGGTCCAATCCTCCACCGGGCACGCCGTGCGGGCAAGGACGGCCGCCCTTTCACGATGCACAAGTTCCGCACCATGGTTCACCGCCAAGGGCCGGGCGCCAGCGCGATCACGTGCGCGGACGATCGTCGAGTGTTCTGGTTCGGGCGGTTCCTGCGGCGTCTGAAGATCGACGAGCTTCCGCAACTCTTCGACGTCGTCCGTGGAAGAATGACGATCGTCGGGCCGCGGCCCGAAGACCTGCGCATCGTACACGACCACTACGCGCCGGAGCACTGGGAGACGCTTCGTGTTCGGCCTGGACTGGCCAGTCCAGGGAGCATCTACAACTACACGCACGGAGAGCGTCTCCTGACTCCCGAGCAGCCCGAACGCGACTATCTCGTGAGACTCCTTCCCGTCAAGTTGGCTCTGGATAGGTTCTACGTTCACAACGCTTGCATGACCTACGATTTTCGCTTGATCCGGCGGACTCTGTGGGTCATGGTCCAGATCGGCCTCGGAAGGCGCGAATTCCCGGAGCCTCCGGAGTTGGCCCGGATCGACCCTGTCGTGCCCGCTCGCATGGTTGGCGACTATGGCGCCGCATCGCACACTTCCACGCCCTTCGAGCGTTCCTGCGAGAAAACCGCTGCCCCTGTTTCCTTCGACCTGAAACGCGCCGCATAGCTTGCGACAGGCGAGCTGCGATCGCAGCCATTGGATTCCACGTACTGCCCGGAGCCGATCGAACATGAGCGAACCTCACGCAACGCCGGGGACAGCGGTCCCCTTCTTCCGCGTCTCGATGACCGATGCCGAGGTCGATGAGGTCGTGGCCTGCCTCCGTTCGGGCTGGCTGACCACGGGCCAGCGGTGCCGGCAGTTCGAGGGCGAACTGGCCGCGGCGGTCGGCGCCCGGCATGCCGTGGCGCTCAACTCGTGTACGGCGGCGCTGCATTTGGCGGTCGAAGCCTTGGGGCTCGGGCCGGGCGATGCCGTGCTCGTGCCCACCATGACCTTCGCCGCCACGGCCGAAGTGGTCCGCTACCAGGGGGCGGTTCCGCTCTTGGTCGATTGTGATCCGGTCACACTCAACATCGACCTTGCCGACGCCGAACGGAAAATCGCCGATCTCAAACAAGGACGCACGCCGTTGGATCGTTCGCTCAACGTCGTGGGCGTCATGCCGGTGCACTACGGCGGGATGATGGTCGACATGGATGAGGTCGATGCCTTTGCATCGCGCCACGGCATCTGGGTCGTCGAGGACGCCGCCCACGCCTTGCCGGCCGCGTACCGCTCGGGCAAGTCGCAGTCCTGGCGGCGCTGCGGCGAGGACACGGCCGCGGTCACATGTTTCTCGTTCTATGCCAACAAGACGATCACCACGGGCGAGGGCGGGATGGCCGTGACGGGCAACGAGGGACTGGCCGATCGCATTCGCCAGATGTCGCTCCACGGGCTGTCGCATGATGCCTGGAAGCGTTACCCCGGCGGGAGTTGGGGCTAC
>CAZFKF010000103.1:0-9855 GCA_964518805.1 uncultured Planctomycetaceae bacterium
GAACCGCGAGCGACTCGCGTCCGCCTTTGTTGCTGGCTTGCCACGCTTGGTTTCACGAGCAGATCGGCGGGGCGTTTAAACTCGCCACCGAGTCGGCTGAGTACTTTGCGGGCAAGGGACACCGAGTGTTCTACGTCTGCGGTACTCAAGAGCGGGCGCCGCAGAATCCCACAGTGGACCGGGGAGTGGAGCTTTGGAGATATCCGCACCCCGAGCGGCCGTCGCCCCATCCCGCAAACCTCTGGGGGCATGTGTACGGGGCTTATCGGTTGACCCAGCAGATCCTGCGGAAGACCTGCCCGGCATGTCTAAACGGCCATTCGCCGCTCCAGTTCCTCGGCGCTTCCCTGGCCGCCGGCAAGAAGTGCACCCGCCAAGTGTACACAGTGCATTCGCCATATCCTGACGAACTCGCGTCGAATAGGACGGCGGATAAGCGCACGTTTAAGCATCGGGCGGCGGATTGGCTGGCTTGGAGAATAGAGCGGACAGCTTGCCGCAGGGCGACTGTGGTGCACGGCGAGTCGCAGTTCACGGTCCGGCGTATTGGGGAACTGTACAGCCGGAGCGTCGACAGCAAGACCGTAATATCGCCGGGATGGGTCGACGTCGAACGTTTTCGCCCGGCTGAAGACGTGGCTGCGACACGCACGGCGCTCGGGGCCATTTGGCAGACCGAAAAGCCGATCTTTCTTTCGGTGCGACGCTTAGAGGCCCGAATGGGCCTGGACTCGCTCATTGAGGCGGCGAGAATCCTCGTGGACCGCGGTTTCGATTTTCGCCTGCTCATCGGAGGCAGCGGGTCCATGGAGCCAAGGCTTCGCCAACTTGTCAGCGAGTTGAACCTGGGCGAGACGGTGTTCCTGTTGGGACGGGTCCCCGACGAGGAACTGCCACGGTGTTACGCCGCGGCGGATTGCTTCGTACTGCCGACGCGGGCCTTGGAGTGCTTCGGATTGATCATCCTCGAAGCCTACGCCTGCGGCACCCCAGTCATCGGTACGCCAGTTGGAGCAATCTCGGAACTTGTGGTTCGGCAGGGACAGGATTGGCTCACGGCGGGAGTTGAGGCCAGTGACCTCGCAGAGCGAATGTCGGCGTTTCTCGTGGGGGGATTGAGGGCAGATCGGAAGATCCTGCGATCGTTTGCAGAGCAGTGGCGATCAGACCAGGCCCTGGAGTCGCTCGCCCGAATTCTTCTGCCACCGCATTATCTCCATTCATCTTGCGACAGCGGCGCCATCGATGCCCGATAGAGAATTGCTGGATTTTGGGATACGCGTCGGGCCCCGCGAATACGTCAATCCGCACGGTCTTGGAAACAAGTTCGGACGCGCAGCCTGGACCGTAGTCTGGCTACTGCTATTTCGCCCGACTCCTCGCCCCTTCCATTTCTGGCGGGTGTGGCTTCTACGGCTGTTCGGCGCGAAGATTGCCCGCGGAGCGAAGGTCTTTGCTTCGACGCGGATTTGGGCCCCGTGGAACCTGACGATGGAGGAGTGTGCGGCGCTGTCACCAGATGTGGACTGCTATAGCGTCGCGCGGGTGACGATCGGCGCCCACGCCACGGTGTCGCAATATGCGTTCTTGTGCACCGCGACGCATGATGTGGAGGATCCGCACATGCGATTGATGACCGCCCCAGTTACGGTGTCGGACCAGGCGTGGGTCTGCGCCGGGGCCTTCGTTGGCCCGGGCGTGTCTGTGGGCCAAGGAGCAGTAGTTGGCGCGATGGCAGTCGTCACCCGCAATGTGCCGCCGTGGACCGTTGTCGCCGGCAACCCAGCGAAGGAGATTCGGAAGCGTGTGTTGCGTCGGGCGTGCGACACGACTGACTCATGAATGTCCCAACAATTTCTGTCGTGATCATCGCCAAGAACGAGGCGCGCAACATCGCTCGTTGCCTGGAATCCGTCGCGTGGTCGGACGATGTCGTGGTGGTGGACGACTATTCGAAAGACGAGACCCGACCAATTGCTGAAGCGTTGGGGGCAAGAGTTCTGGCCCATCGGTTCGAGAGTTTCGCCGCGCAACGGAACTGGGCGTTGGAGGAAGGTGGGCTGCGGCATCCCTGGGTGTTGATGCTCGACGCCGATGAGGCGTTAACCCCGGCTTTGACCGCCCGACTTAATACGGCCGTCGCCGCCGATTCTTCCGTTGCCGGATTCCTTCTCTGCCGCAAGACGATGTTCCTTGGTCGGTGGCTACGGTACTCGGATGGCTACCCCGTGTGGATCATGCGACTAGTTCGCCGCGGTCGGGCCCGGTTTGTTGATTCCGGCCACGGCGAAGTCCCTGCGCCTCCCGTAGACGGCGTACTCAAGAGGATTCATGAGCCGTTCCTGCATTATCCCTTTAGCCATGGTCTGAGCCATTGGCTCGCGCGGCACAACGTGTACTCGAGTCGCGAGGCGGAACTCGAAGCCCGGGAGCCTCCTCAGTACCGATGGCGGGATATCCTCCGAGGCGATGCCACCGAACGCAGAAGGGCCCTAAGAAACTTGGGACGACGTCTGCCCATGCGGCCGCTGCTACGGTTCTGTCACCACTACATTTGGAATGGCGGGCTTTGCGACGGTCGGGCCGGGCTGGCATACAGCCTCCTTATGGCGTTTTACGAAGAGATGATCGTGCTCAAGCGGTGGGAGCGAGACATGGAGAAGTCTCATGGCAATCATTGTTCCCCTTTTTCAGTGCATTCGGATGAACGGCGATGACTAGTCTCGACCGAGGGAGTCCCGCGTCGCAAGAAATACCGTGCACCTTGGCCGAAGGCGGCTACCATTACTCAGACGCCTCGCCATCACACACGAACACATACTTGATGCCCGTTGTCCGGTCGATCCTTTCAGACGTCGCTCCAAACGGACGCATCTTGGATCTCGGCTGCGGCAACGGTGCGGTCTCGGCAGATCTTGCAGCGTGCGGCTACGACGTCGTGGGCGTGGATCCCTCCGAATCAGCCATACGAATTGCGAGTGAACGCCGTTCGTCAGCGACCTTTCTTCGCGGTTCGGCGTATGACGACTTATCGCAGGCGCTAGGTAGGTTCGCCGTGGTGATTAGCTTGGAGGTCGTCGAACATGTCTACAGTCCCCGCAGATTTGTGGAGTGCGTCAAGTCCTGCCTGCAACCCGGCGGAATCGCCGTATTGTCGACTCCTTACCATGGCTACGTGAAGAACCTCGCGATTGCCTTTTGCGGCCGGATGGATCGACACTTCACGGCTCTCTGGGAACATGGGCACATCAAGTTCTGGTCGATGCGAACAATGCGCCAATTGCTTCTCGAGACGGGATTTCACTCGGTGCGTATCGTCCGCGTTGGGCGAATCCCTTGGTTTGCGAAATCAATGATTGCGGTGGCTCGACTGGAGTAGACCCGTTTGCTTCGCGAAGCAGTCGCTGGATCGGCGTTTCGCCGATGGACAATGCGTGGGGCACTTACTGCGCTCGCTCTTGCTTTTGCTTTCGTTGGCTACCAATTCGTCTGCCGTCCACGCCCGCTCTCGCCTACGGAGATCTTTGCGGGTGTCACTTACACGTGTCAGGCACTTCACGCTGACGCTGAAGGAAGTGGCCTAATGCACCTCGTCGAGGTCAACTTGGCCGAGCCGGGCATCGAATTGTACGTGACTCCGAAGGATCCCGACGCGGTTGGCCAGGGCTGGGAGTACCGCTTGCGATGGACGCCATTCGTGGCCAATGAAGAGGAGCTTTCGGTGGTCATCAATGCCACCGTTTTCGCTTCGGAGCGGCGATGGATGCAATGGCCCGGCGATTGGGGCCGGTCGCTCGAAACGGCGATTTCAGAACATGAAGTAAACCATGTCAGCCCGAACAGCTACCTGCTCTGGTTCGAGGATGATTTGACGCCGCATTTGGAAAAAAGCAAACCGCCGTCCCGGGACGCGCTCCGGCGTGCCCGGTGGAGCGTGAGTAGTGAGATCGTGGTTCTCAGCGACCGCCGAGTGAATGCCTTTGCGGGACGGCGTGCAGAACCTGAGATCCTGGCTGGGATCGACCCTCGACGCAAGCGGCTGTACCTAGCCGCATTCGCACACGCTTCTGCTGCCCGGGCCGCGAGCGTGCTGGCGGAACATGGTGCGGTTGACGCGATCTTGCTCGACAGCGGGCATTCCGCCGGAATGACGATCGGTAAAGGTTCGCATGGGCTCCGCAGCGGAACCCTCCTCTGGCCGACCCGTGCCGTTGCGACACACTTCGGGGTCCGAGCGCGGGCCTTTTCGACTGCACTATCCACCACCGGATGGGCAAATTGACTGGGTTTTGGTCCATTCGATCAAATCGCTCCGAAACCATCCGAAGCCCTTCGAACTGAGAGGCTCTCTCGGTTGCAGCGATACCTCTCATCACGGCATTTGCTGAACTTGCAGGCTCTGTAGAAAGCGAGAACCGTGGGCGTTATCCCTTGGCACTACTTGATTCTTACTGCCTCACACCAGCGACAGGCAGAAGCGTACGAGCGGCAACTCGAAATCCGGCGGACTTTGGGGTTGCTCGAGGGGGTGGAGCAGGCGATCGTCGTTGCCGATCCTGGCGGCCGCAGAGTCGGGAGCGGCGGAAGCACGATTTGCTGCCTTCTGGAGGTTCTGCGCCGCGAAACGGCCGGCACGCCGCAAGCCGCTCGGCCGGACGCCTGGCGTGAAATCCTTTGCGGCTTGCGAGTTCTCATCATCCATGCCGGGGGAGACTCGCGGCGTCTGCCGGCCTACGGCCCGTGTGGAAAGGTCTTCGTGCCCATGCCCGGAGACTCTTATAGCGCCCTGGGAACGACGCTCTTTGATCGTCAGTTGCCAAACTACCTCGCCCTTCCCCCGACACCGCAGGGCAGCGGGCAGGTGGTCCTTACGTCCGGCGATGTGCTGCTGAACTTCGACTCCGGGGAGGTGGATTTTTCTTCGGGGGGAGTCACCGGGCTGGGCTGCTATGCCACGCCCGAGCAGGCCAGTCGGCATGGAGTCTATTGTCTTAGAAACGGCGGCCAGGTGTGGCGATTCCTGCAAAAGCCGTCTCCCGCCGTTCAAGCCCGCGAGGGAGCGGTCAGTGCCTACGGGCAGACCGTGCTGGACATCGGCGTCTTCAGTTTCGATGCGGCAACAGCCGTGTCTCTTCTGGAACTGTGTGGGGCTCATGCCGGAAACGGCGAGGACTTTCCGCAGAGAGTAGAAGGTGGAAAGCAGGAAGGAGAGGGCCAATGGCGGGAAACCGACGGTCAAGGAGCGGTTGCCTGGAGCGGCCCGGTCGCTGCGGCGATCGAGTCGCTCGGTATGGACTTCTACCGAGAAGTCTGTTGTGCGTTCGGTTCGGAGACGACTTTGGAGCACTACCTGAGTGCCGTCCGTTCGAGCGCATCGGCGTGGAACGACAGTCTGCTCGAACGAGTCCACCGCACCATCCACTCGATTCCCTGTCGAGCGCAAGTGTTGAAGCGGTGCGAATTCCTGCATTTCGGCACGAATCGACAGGTCATTGAAAGCGGTCAGCGGCTTCTTCAAGCGGGAGACAGCTTCGTCTCAATGGCCCCGTCTGTATGTATCAATACCCGGCTCGAAGGACGGGGCGAGATCGTTGGGAGCCATGCGTGGGTCGAAGGTTGTTCGCTCGGCGCGCGGGTTACGCTCGAAGGTGATAATCTCCTCGTCGGCGCCGATGTCAACCAACCACTCCGCTTGCCCGCTCGCACTTGTCTCGACGTTCTCCCCGGCAGAGACCGTATCGGCCAATCCTTAGTATTCGTGCGCTGCTACCACATCGACGACCAGTTTTACAACGCAGGCCCCGAGACCGCCACGCTCAGCGGACGGTCGCTCGCCTCGTGGGCCGCATCGGCGGGGGGCGAGTTCGACGCCCTTTGGGATTCAAGCATCCCGCCAAAGGCCAGGACTGCGTGGAACGCCAAACTATTCCCCACCGTGCGCGATGCGAATGAATTCCATATTTGGATCTGGATGCTACAACCCGAGAACGCCTCTGCCGAACAGTTCCGAACTTGGCTTGCCGCCGACCGCTTTAGCCTTCAAGAGATGAGCGAACTGACCGACCAGGACGCGTTCCATGGGCGGCGGTTCTTGCTCCACACCGAAGCGATACGGCAGTCGCTCCGTCGATGCTTCTGCCGAGACAGCGGCTTTTCTGCGGACGACCTGGCGCAGATCCTCGCCCTGACTCCGGAGCCTCAGATCTGGGTGCGAGATCTGTGTGAGGAGGCGAAACGCCGCGAACAGTCGAGCCCGGAAGAGACTCCCGAAGAGGCGTTTGCCGGTTCGCGAGTCTTGCACACCCTCGGTTCAGGCGTCTTGAAGTGTTCAGAGCTTGCCAAATCGAACGGAGGAAGCCCCTTGTTCGGTTCGCTTTCCCCGGAGCTTCTGGACTGGCTTCGGAAGCATGGTCTCCAACCGAGCGATCATGCCGACGTCCGGAGTTGGGCCGTTCGTGCCCAATCGGCAGCCTTTGATGCCTTACGGCACACCATTGTTGCCAGCGGCACCCGAAGGCAAGGGCCGCTGCAAAACAGCCTTCGCAGCGACGAGATTGTCTGGGGACGCGCCCCTGCACGCCTCGATTTGGCAGGTGGCTGGACGGATACTCCGCCGTACTCGCTCGAATACGGGGGCGCGGTGCTCAATGCGGCAGTCCTGCTCAACGGCCAGCCGCCTGTACAAGTGTATGCCCGTGTCGTGCCGGAGCCGATGATCCGCGTTCGCTCCATCGACCTTGGGACCCATTTGGACATGCACTGCTGGGACGACCTATTCGACTACAGTTCTGCTGTTGGCGAGTTCTCCCTGGTCAAAGGGGCCCTGGTGAGTTCGGGATTCACCCCCACAGCGGGGTCGTCCCGCAATCGCACGCTCCGCGAGATCCTTCTGGCATTCGGGGGGGGGATCGAAATCACGACTCTTGCGGCCGTCCCCAAGGGGAGCGGACTCGGTACTTCCAGTATCATGGGGGCGGTGCTCGTCGCCGTCATCCACCGCATGCTTGGCCAGCGGTTGTCTGGTGCTGAACTGTTTCATGCTGTTTTGCGGTTGGAACAGGAATTGACCACGGGCGGCGGATGGCAGGATCAAATCGGCGGAACGGTCGGCGGGCTAAAACTCATCACCGCGCCGTCGGGCCTTGTGCCTGAGGCCGCCATTCGCTACGTGCCCGCTGACGTACTGGATCCAGCTCTTAATGGTGGATGCACCCTCCTCTACTATACCGGCATGACTCGATTGGCCAAAAACATCCTCCAAAACGTGGTCGGACGGTACCTCGACCGCGACCGCGAGGCGATGTCGGTCTTAAGCCAACTCGGTTCGCTGGCTACCTGCATGGCCGAAGCCGCGTCGCGTAAAGACCTACCTCAATTTGGCCGCCTTATTGACACGGCTTGGCAACTGAATCAGAAACTCGATCCGCACTCGACAACGGAGGAGATCGACCGCTTGCTCGGCCGGATCGGCCCGCACATTCACGGTGCCAAGCTGCTCGGCGCTGGCGGTGGCGGTTTCTTGCTGTTGGTATGCCGTTCGTCGGGCGATGCGCTCGAAATTCGGCAGCAATTAGAGACCGCTCCGCCCAACCCTCGAGCCCGATTCTTCGAGTTCGAATCCAGCGCCAAAGGTCTAGAGATCAGTGTGTGCTGACAGGGTGGGGTCTTATACTGCACCATATGTATGGTCAAGCGGTATTGCGACCCTGCGTAGCTGCACTGTTGCTGAGGCTAGCAGTTTGGCGCAGGAGCTTGACGGATCGATCGTCGGCAAAGGACTGGAAATGCAGAGTCTCGCGAGATAACCTGCGTTCTGGCGCATTTGTGCGCACAATCGCGCCGGAAGGAGCGTAGATCGTTGACCACCGGAAAACGCTCCGTATAGTCATACTGTAGGCAGATTCCAACCCTTGGATACGGCACGATAGGTTAATTGTATTCCGCTTGAAGGTGTCGAGCGTCTGCACACGAACTAGGCCGCGTGATGATCCTGGGTAGGGTGAGACAAATCCTGATTGTTCTGATTGCACTGCAGGCCGGCTGGCAAGTCGACCGTGCATGCGGTGCCTTCGTACGAATCCAGGATGGCGCGTTGCCTTTGATAGACAAGTCTGTGATCGCTCTCTCGTTGGGGAATTTCGCCGCCGAAGAGGGATCGCTTGCAGGCGAAAGCTCTCCCGAGCCAGCGTCCCGTTCACGACTCGGAAACCACGACAATCGGCCCAGCCCCCCAGCTTTGCAGCAGTTGTTTGGGCAGGTACCCGTGGATTCCGGACCAAGCGGGACGTCGCCTTCCTCGCAATCCCACTTGGGCGGTTCACCCACGGCGGCTTTGTCGTCATCTGGTTCTCATCTGCCTCAAGCGACGTTGATCTCGCGACTGCCCCGTGACATGGGCCCCGCGTTCTCAAACCCGCCTCCGCGGACGTTGCTGCGGCCTCCGCGCGATTAGGAAAGTACTGCGTCTTTCATCTTGATTGCGTATTTGCGTTCTTTCCTTTCTGTGAGGTGTCTAATGTTGCGAAAAACTCTCATCTGTGCAGCGCTCGTGAGTGGTGTGCTGCTTATCCCTCAGTTGGCGACAGCGGGTGTGGCGTCGCTTTTCACGTACAATCCGAATCAGACTAACCAAGTCAAGTTCAACAACTACGAAGTGATCCTGCAAGAGGATGCTGGTGGATCGCTGTCCCTTCCTGGCGGATCCTATACGCTCGTGACCGATCCGACGACTATTGATGTCGCATCGCACACCTATGTTGCCGTCCAGATCCTGCGTGCGACGACTATCCAATGGAGAGACTCGAGCAACGGATCCTCGATTTACAATCAAACGGGCGCAATCCCGGGTGGCGGAGACCTAGGCCCATTTCCCGTTGCGGGCGTTGGTGAGATCACTGCGTACGCGGCTCAGGAGCTCACCAGTTTTACCATTGACGGGCTCGGTAACGTAAATGTTGCTTTCGGCGCGGCGGCGACAGATCCTTTTGGGATACTGACGTCTGCTGGTCTTATTACGAAAGTGTTTCTCGATGACACGACCAACGATGGGACTTTGTTTTCGAGTGATGGAGGTGGCGCAGTTGGCTTGGCCGCGCAGCTTACGAATGATGTTGGCAACGCGACTGATGGAGCTCTTTTTGCCGAGTTCGGAATTGGTCTTGCCGCGGATGGCGGCGTTGCGGGTGACAACACGTCGTTGACGTCCAGCGGTGCAGTCGATAGCCAGTTGGCGCTCGGCGGATTGAACGTCTTCCACGCTGACCCGTCGTTGACTACCGGCTTGACCTTTATGGGTGTCGACAACACAGCGAACGCGGGACTCAATCCTGTGAGTATTTCGTTGAGGGCGAATATAACCTTAGGCGGGACGCCGTGGACATTCACCAGTGAGGACCCTTGGAAGTTCCGTTTGAACCCCGAGCCGGGCAGTCTGGCAGCACTCGCCGGCATGGCGGTCGTAGGTCTAGCGGGTCGCCTTATCCGGCGCCGTAGGAGCAACGCCGCCTAGCGTTCATCATTGTGGGCAGCCTTCCGGCCGCCGACGAAAGGAAGGTGACGCAGTCGCTGCCAAGCTGCATGGCGGTCATCTTTGAGTGCGAAAGGGCATCGGGCACGAACGCTTGGTGCCCTTTTCTGTTTGCCATGACCGTTTTTTGGTGTGCGCGTCCCAGAACCAGGCTTGACGGGCCGGTTAGGTTGAGGGTAAGCGCGAGACACGGGCATAGTTGACGGCTCGGGTCTTTGGCGATCAGATGAATTGCCGGGCCGACGCTCAGATAATTGTGTAGCTTCGGCAAGCGGTGAGCGCACAGCAGGGCCAGGGGGGAGGAGAGGGCGTTAGCGGGTAGCCGGCCG
>CAZFKF010000104.1:0-9814 GCA_964518805.1 uncultured Planctomycetaceae bacterium
TCCTATTGACGTTTCTCGCTTACCGCCACTGCGCGCAAAAGCTGACGTGCACCCCTCGAGCCTGCGGGTACGCGGACTCATCTTGACCCTGGTCGACGATTGGGCTAGATAGACGACCGAGGTTGAGAACCTGCGCTAATACCATCGTATTGGATGTATCCAACCCACCCATGTTCTGGTCGTGAATCATGCCTCTCCGCGAAGAGTTTGAGCGTACCGGCAACTGGCTATTCCGTTGGAGGAGTTATATTCCACTTGTATTGGTGGTTCCAACGCTGGTGGCCATGCACCATCCGGACTACCTTTCCCAAGATCGAAGCGGCCAAGACGTTTGGGCGTTTTGCTGTCTGGCCGTGTCGTTGCTTGGGCTGGGCATCCGTGTCGTAACGGTGGGATTCGTTCCGCGCGGGACGTCCGGCCGGAACACTCACGAAGGGCAAGTCGCAGAGGTGCTCAACACGACGGGCATCTACTCGTTGGTTCGCCACCCGCTGTACTTGGGCAACTATGTGATCTGGCTGGGGATCTCAATGTTCTGCGGGATCTGGTGGCTGACCCTGATTTTTGCCCTGGGCTTCTGGATCTACTACGAGCGAATCATGTACGCCGAGGAAGAGTTCCTGCGGCGCAAATTCGGGGACGCGTACGTGGCCTGGGCCGAAGTCACGCCGGCGTTCGTGCCGCACCTGCGCCGCTGGAAACGGCCCTCGTTGCCCTTCTCGCTGCGTACGGTACTGCGGCGGGAATACCCGGGCCTGTTCGCCATCTGCGCGACGTTCTTCGCCTTAGAAGCCTATCAGCGCGTGGTGATTCAGGGGCAATGGCGTCCGAACCCGCTCTGGACGGGCGTTTTCGTCGCCGGACTCGTTCTCTTCCTGACGCTTCGTACGCTGAAGCGGCGGACGTCGCTTCTGGCCGTCGAAGGGCGGTGAGGCGTGAGGCTGCGACGCCGGTTGCGGCTTCAGGGTCGCCGGCCGGAGGCCCATGCCGCAACGTCGCCGATCACGGCCTTCGCCAGAAACCACGCGTTCTTCGCGTAGCGCGGCCCGAGGCGTCTCGGGTCGCCGATCAAGCGATGCAGCCATTCAAGGCCGATTCGCTGCATCCAGCGCGGGGCACGGGCGGCCCGTCCGGCCACGAAATCGAACGACGCTCCGACCTGGACGCACGCCGGCACTTCCAATGCGTCAAGGTATTGGGCCAGCCACAACTCGCCCTTGGGCTGTCCGAGGGCCGCAAACAGCACATCGGGACGCGCGTCTCGAATCCGTCCGGCAAGCGCCCGGTGTTCTTCGGGAGAGAAGGAATCGAGTTGCGGGGCCTCGACGCCGGCCACCTGCAGGCCGGGATACATCCAGGAGAGCGTGGTGGCGGCATCTGCCGCTGCACCCGGCTGGCCGCCAAGGAAGAACACGCGGTGGCCGCGCTGGGCCGCACGATGGCAGAGAGCGTAGATGAGGTCGGAGCCGGCGACACGTTCCGGCAGCGGCCGCCCAACGAGCCTTGAGTACCAGACCATCGGCATCCCGTCGGCCACCAGGAACGCGGCCGTTCGGTTCACCGCGGCCAGACGTGGGTCGTGGGACGACAGCATCGCGTACTGAAGGTTGGCCGTGATGAAGAGACTGGGGCGGCGGCGCTCGACGAGCAAGCCGACGGCATCGACGGTCTGACGAAGACCGAGTCGCGCCAGAGGAAGTCCCCAGATGCGGACCGTCTCCCAATGGTCCAGCGACTCCGCGGTGGATCGAAGGACAGACTGCGGAGTGGAAGTCTCTTGCCGGAACGATTCCGCCATACGCTGGTCTCGCCGAACGTGCCCAGAGAAGTATGGCACGCGGACGGCCGACAAGCGGGCCCGTTCGGCAGGACCATTGGCCGCAGTTTCGTGGGAGTTGCCGGGGCGTCGTCTCGCCCTTTACTTCTGCACTTCCACTCTCTGGTTCCTAGCCCCAGAATCGTTTGGTTCGATCGCGCACCCCCTTGCTGGTTATATCGGATTCTCCAAAAATGACGGAGTCGTCTTCCTCGGGTGCACCAGAGGTAGTGCTCTTCTGGAAGAAGTTGTCCACGGTTGGGGGGAGAAATCGCGTGATCTGCGAATAGCTGTGCGAATCGCCAAACCTCCCCGAATGGTAGTATCGGAGCGGATAGCACACGTAGAGCCATCTCTTGGCCCGCGTCAGGGCCACGTAGAACAGCCGGCGTTCTTCCTCGACGCCCTCCGGCGAACCAGTGGCCATGTCCGACGGGATATTGCCGTCGGAGGCGTGGATCACGTAGACGCAATCCCACTCCAAGCCCTTGGCCGAATGGATCGTGCTGAGCACGAGATAGTCTTCATCCAGATGTGGCGGCCCGGCCAGGTCCTGGGTTGAGGCGGGCGGGTCGAGTGTGATTTCGGCCAGCAGCGTGCGGCGGTCGCGGTAGCGCGACGCGATTTGTTCAATCTGCTCCAGGTCGCGTGCCCGAGGGGCCGGGTTGTCATAGCACTCTTCCAGAAGCGGCGCATAGAACTTCCGCGCTCGGTGGACCTGTTGCGAGGGCCCTTCCTTGGTCGCAGCCAGGCCTTCGATCAATGCCACGAACTTGGGCCACACGTCCCGGGTGGAGGCCGGCGGCTTCCACGCGCGCCAAACCGCGAAGCCTTCCGAGGCCCCGCCGAGCAGACCCATGAGTTGCTGAGCCTTCTGCGGCCCGATTCCCGGCAACAGAGCCAAGAGCCTCGCGCCGGCGACCACGTCGCGGGGGTTTTCGGCCAGGCGGAGGATGGCCAGCAGATCCTTGACGTGGGCCGTTTCGATGAACTTCAGCCCGCCGTACTTGTGGAAGGGGATGTTCCGCCGGGCGAGTTCCGCTTCCAGAAGCATGCTATGGTGCGATGCGCGGAACAGGACCGCCTGGCGCCGCAGGTCGATTCCCGCCTCGCGATGTTCGAGGATCTTCGTGACCAGGAAATCGCTCTGATCGTTTTCGTCCTCGCAGGTGATCAGCAGCGGCCGTTCGCCTTCCTTGGCGTCCGACCAGAGGTTTTTGGTGAACCGCTCCTTGGCCAGGCCGATCACGGCGTTGGTGGCGTCGAGGATGGGCTGCACGCTGCGGTAGTTCTGTTCCAGCGCGACGATGTCGCTGCCGCGGTACTCTTTGGGGAAATCGAGGATATTTCGGACGGTGGCCGCGCGGAAGGAGTAGATCGATTGGGCGTCGTCGCCGACGACCGTGATGCCTTTGCCTTCGGGCGAAAGCTGATGGAGGATTTCGGCCTGAAGGAGGTTCGTGTCCTGGTATTCGTCGACCAGCACGCACTGGAACTGACTGCGGATCCGATCGCCCGCCCTGGAATCGCACAGCAGGGCGTGCCAGTAGACGAGCAGATCGTCGTAGTCCAACACGGCCGCCGCCTCTTTGCGGTCGACGTAGGCGTCGAAGAGCCGTTTCAACTCGCCGGACCATTCCCGGCACCAAGGGTAGCCGTCGGAGAGCACCTGGTCGAGTTTCTGGCGAGCATTGACGCATCGGCTGTAGATCGCCATGCAGGTGCCCTTCTTGGGAAACCGGCGATCGGTTTTCGCCAGCCCCAATTCGGTCCGCACGACGTTCAGCAAGTCCTCGGAATCGGAGCGGTCGTGGATCGTGAAGCCCTGGGCCAACCCAATCGCCTTGCCGTGCTGGCGCAAGAGCCGGGTGGCGATGGCGTGAAACGTGCCTCCCCAGACTCGGCCTGCGTGGAAACGCCCCTCTCCTCCGCTTCCAGCCTCTCGGAGCTTGCGCAAGACTCCGTCCACGCGACGCAGCATCTCGGCCGCGGCCCGGCGCGTGAACGTGAGCAGGAGGATCCGCTCCGCGGCGATTCCCCGCGCGATCAGCCAGGCCACACGGTGGACGAGCGTCGCCGTCTTGCCGGTGCCGGCCCCGGCCACGATCAGCAAAGGGCTGTCGCCGTGCTGGACAGCGCGACGCTGTTGGGGGTTGAGCTTCGCGAGAACGCCTTCAAGGGCAGAATCGTGACTCATTCTGGCAAATGACCGAGGCCTTTCAACGAATATCCTATTGCTCCCTGCATGGCGAGTGATCGCGGCGCCGCACTTCTCGCACTTGGTCACCAGTCTTCCTGGAGGTCGGCCTCGGTCATCGCCTGCACAGGGTTCGACGACAGTGTAGCCTGGGAGCCCCATTTTGTCGAATCAGCACCCCTCTGAGGTAGCGAAACTTTGGTCCGCGCGCGGGGTTCAATCATTGACAAGAGGCCGTACGGCTGGTTAGATTAACTGCAATACGACGCTTCGGGCAAGCATGCCCGGACCACCACGCACGGAAGCGTACCCAGCCCGCCATTGACCCGCCACGAATCCAGCCGGCTTACGGCTGTTCGGTAATCGACGCGACTGCAAGTGCAGGCCCGAGGAATCCGATCAACCTGCGATGATACGTTGCGCATCGCGAATGGAACAGATTGGCGTGATGTCGGTTTGTTGCCGGTCGATGCGGGCAGGTCGATGCCCAATCGGCGGAGCAGCTTGCCCGGCCGTCTCAATCCGGCGTCCGCCCCACGAGAGTCCTTTGTGCAGGAAAGTACTCGATGGTTGACGAGCGTCGCGCGGCTGGGGTAGAGTGTACCCTAGGCGTCCGGGACGCACGGATCCTGACCATCGACGTAGGGAAACGCGACCGGGGGAACGCATGATCCGACGAGAATCCAACCAAGGTATCGGGTATTCGGTAGTCGAACTGAACGGGGTGCGGCACATCTTTGCCGCCGCGGTTCCGCGCCGCGGAACCTCCTTGCGAGAGCAGACGCGGGACGCGCTGACGACGATCGAGCGCGTGATGCAGGCCGAAGGGACGCGCGACTCGATTGTCAGCCAATCGGTGTTCATCGCCGATGGCGGATTGATCGGCGAGTGCCGCCAGATTATCCGCGAGTTCTACGGAGAACACTTGCCGGCCACGTCCTATATCCCTCAACATCCCTGCCAGGGCAACCTGGTGGCGATCGAGGCGATGGGAGTCGGCGGCGGGCCGGGCAAGGTTGAGATCGAGCGGCATGGCGAGCAACTGGTCGTGGCGCGGCATGGCGGGGTCGCCTGGACCCACGTCAGCCAGATCGTTCCGAAGACGGATAAGCCGGGCATCTACGACCGGACGCTGGACGGCCTTCAGCACATGCGCGAGATGCTCTCCGGCGTCAACGTGTGCTTCGACCAGATCATCCGCACCTGGCTCTACCTGGGCGACATCGTCGGCCCTGAAGGCGAGACGCAACGGTACATGGAGTTGAACCGCGCTCGAGCCGACTTCTACGAAGGCATTCGCTTCCTCACGAAACACGTCCCGGCCGGTGTCCGGGAACCGGTCTACCCCGCCAGCACGGGGATCGGCACCGACATCCGTGACGTGATCATGAGTTGCCTCGCGTTGGCCACGAAGCGCGACGACGTGATTGCCCGGCCCTTGGAAAACCCCTTGCAAACGTCGGCGTTCGACTACATGGCCGCCTACGGTCCGAAAAGCCCCAAGTTCTCTCGGGCCATGGCCCTGACCGCGGGAGGATGTGCGACGTTTTTCATTTCCGGCACGGCCAGCATCACCCAGCAGGAAAGCCAGCACATCGAGGACGTGGAGGCCCAGACCAACCAGACGCTCGACAACATCGCAGCGCTGATCTCGGAGTCGAATTTGACGCAAAACGGCCTTCCCGGCCGCGGAGCGACGCTCCGCGACATGGCACTCGCCCGCGTCTACATCAAACGTCAGTCCGACTACGTGAAGACCCGCAGGGTCTGCGAAGAGCGCCTCGGCGAACTGCCCATCATCTACGCCATTGCGGACGTGTGCCGCCCCGAGCTTCTGGTGGAGATCGAAGGCATCGCCTTCTCGCACTGCGGCGCGTGACAATCGCGCTGGTGTGCATGGCAATCGCAGAAAGAAAGCCCTCGGAGGGCGCGAAAGGGGACGCGCGCTTTTGTCCGCGAAAAGCGCGCCTGCCGCCCTTCTCCCGCTCCGTCGGAATTGTCGGGTTCTTCAAGCGGCGCGCTTGTGAGACACTGCACGAGCGGTCTGTCCTTTTCGACTTTACCAGTTGGGTGCCACGGCTGGCTTGCCCAGCAGTGCTGGAAGCACGGTTGGACAAGCCAACCGTGGCGCCCGTAAACCCAATTTGGACAGACCACTAGTGCCGCAGCACTCCGCTGACGATTCGCTCTTCGCCGGTGGGGGTATCCAACAGCAACGCGCCGTCGGGAGCGATTCCGCGACAGACGCCGCGAACCAGCCTTCCGCCCGAGTCGACGTTCAGCACCTCTCCGCGCTGCAGGCAGACGGCATTGGCCAGCCTACTGATATGGGCGGGTTCGCTCGGTAAGAATTCCAGCAGGCGCCGAATCCGTTGCAGCAGGGCAACGAGCACTTGCGTGGGATCGTGCGTATGGCCGGTGAGGTCCGCCAGGCTGACCGCGGTCGATCGCAGTTCCAGCGGTCCGTCGCCGAGCGCGTTGTTCAGGTTCAGCCCGATTCCCACCACGCAAGCCCCGCCGGCGAGGACCTCGACGAGGATGCCTGCAATCTTCCGTCCGGCGATGAAGACGTCGTTGGGCCAATGAATTCCTGCGGATTGTCCTGCGGCGCGCGCGGAGACCACGTCCGACACGGCTACGGCCGCCGCCAGAGAAACGAGCGGACCGTGGGCCAGCGCGGTTCGCAGCGTGCGGCCGTCCAGGAGCAGGCTCAACGCCAGGCTGCCGCGACCGGTCCACCAGCGGTTGGCCCCGCGCCCGCGTCCGGCCGTCTGCGCATCGGCCGTGATGAGCATCGGCAAGGCGGCGGTTCCTTCGGCCGCGCATTGCTTCGCGCGATCGTTCGTCGAGCCCAAGACCGGATGGCACTCCACCGCGGCGACAAACGTCTCGCGCATCAAGCGATTGGCATCGATGGCCATGGATCGAGATCCCCGCGGAATCGAGCGGGCGTGCAAGTCGCCCCTTCTTTCTAGAGGGTTGATTCGCCCCGTGCCGTCACCGGTCGGTGCCGGCCGCGCCGAGTCCCAGGACGCGGTACTCGCAGCCGGTGCTTTCGGCGTGTTTTTCTGGCAGGATTTCAAACACGACGCGATGCGTGCCCGGAGGCAGGTCGCGGCCCAACTCGCTCGTCTGCCGATAGCCGCCCCACGTCTGGTCGAACCAGGCCTCGCGGACCACGGCCGGACGGTCGTCGAGTTGAACCTTCGCCCTGCCCATCGGACCGCGGATGTGCCAGTCCATCAGGAGGACGGCCTGCCCGCGGATCTCGAACTCGATGCGGCTTCCCGGCCGGTCGCTCTTCCAGCAGCGGTCTTTGGCGTCGAACGTCCAACCTTCGTTGGCCGCCGGCTTGAGTGAATCGGCCTCGTACAAGGCGACGTGCTCGAACAGATCGCTCAGAAGCGGTTGGGGCATGGGACGGACGATAGGAAGTCGGTCGTCGGCCGGCAAATGGGCCAGCAATCCAGCCAGAAGACTCGTGACGAACTGAGCCGCGTAAGCGTGTCCGCGGTCGTTGGGGTGCACGACGTCGGCCTCGACGTCTTCCCACTTCATGCGTCGGGCCTCGATTTCCGGCCACAGGGCGTCGCGCAGGCTCAGCATCGGCAACGCGTAGTGGCGTCCCACCTTGCCGTGCCACTCCTGGGCGTTGGTGCCGTTGCGGTGCATCATGAACATCAAGGCCACCGCCGGTTGATTCGCCTGCTTGAGCACCTGGCGCACCAACCCCTCCAACGTTTCGGCCGACGCCCGGTCGTTGGGGTCGTTGACGCCGTATTCGATCACCACGAAGTCGGGCCGGTGGGCAAACAGGTCGCGCTGGGCCCGCAAGGCGCCGTAGTTCGAGCCCGTCGCTCCGATGCCGGCGTTGACGAAGTGGATCTTGCTCTTGGGAAACGTTGTTCGCCACCAACGGGCAATCAGAGCGCCGTAGTTCTTTTCCGGCGAACTGGCCGAAGCCCCGGACGTGATCGACCCGCCGATCACCGCCACGCTCACGGGTTCGCCGCGCCGGGCCTTGGCCAGCACGCGCTGGAGTCGCGCGGTGTCGCCCGTGCCGACCAGCGAGCGGGCAACGGCCGAGTCGTCCTCGGCGACAACCCGGTCGTTGCCGCGCATCGACGCGCAGCCCAAAGCGATGAACAAGGCGGCCGCAGCGCGGAAGATCGAACGAAACGGCGCGGTTTGGTTCATGGAACCCTCTCGGAGGAAATCGTGGCAGCAACGATGCGACAGCGACGCAAGGGATGGATTATCCCTCATCGACCAGAAAGATTCCACTATCCCCGGCGGAAGCCCGGGCCGCGGATCGGATGCTCAGCCAGGCTAAGGGGCCGTCCAGCATCTCCTCCCCTCTCCCGTTGGACGGGAGAGGGGCAGGGGGTGAGGGGATTCGTCTACGAAATCCCGGAGTAATTCCTGGACAACCACGAAGCTAACAACTGGCCGGGCCCGCGGGCGCGCCCTGCCGGGCGTGCGTCCGTTCCCAGGCAACGACGATCTGCTCGGCGGCTGCCTGCGGGCCGAGGAAGTCGACGTTGATCACCAGGTCATAGAGGTGCGGATCGGCCACGTCGTGATGGAAGAACTTGGCCACGAACTGCTTGCGTCCCCCGTCGAGTACGGCGATCATCTGCCGCGCCTTGGCTTCGCTCAGTTCGTATTTTGCCATGATCCGCCCGATGCGATACTTTTCCGACGCAATGATCCGCACCGCCAGCCCGCGGTCGCGAGGCAAAAGGAACTGGCCGCCCCGTCCCACGAGCACCACATTGCCGCGCCGCGCCGCCGCAATCGTCACCCGCGCCAGGTGCATGAGGTACTTCTCGTGCGTGACGATGCCGTGGTCGAGCAACGGCCCCAAGATGTCGTAGGCCCAGTTCGATCGCGTTTCATCCACCAACTCCAGCATCGGCCTGGGGAGCCGGTATCGTTGGGCCACCTCATCGAGAATGTTCTTGTCGAGCACCTCCCAACCGAGTTGGCGTCCGACGTTCTCCGCGATCTCGCTTCCGCCGGCCCCGGCCTCGCGCGAGATGCTGATGTAGTTGCCCAGGCGGGCATGCGACGGGTCGATTCGGCGCGAACCGATCGTGTCGTCCGCAATCTCCTGAGCGAGCGACCAGGCTCGCATTTGCCGCTCCGCCGCGGCCAGAATCCGCGGCTCCTCTCGGGTCTGCTCTTTCATGGTGGACCTCCTTGAAGTCAAAGAAGCCGGGAGGCTCAGAGACGTCCCCCATCCCACAAGCGATTTGCCAAGATTCGGCACCGAAGAGCCAACTGGCGCTACACACGATGGGTCGCTTGCGCCAGTACACGTCCTCTGTCCTAGTCTAGTCAAATCTCTAAGAAAAGTGAATCGTTTGGCCAGACAAATTGGCGGCGCCCCAACCGGTTGGGGATGAAAAAGACATGGGATACCTGAATTCCTCGTGGCGACCGGCCACGCACGACGTGCGCTGCCAAATCCGCCCCCCACATAACTCTGTGGACGGGTGCTAGTTGTTCGCGTGATGGCGGCCGAAAGGGCCGTCCTTCCCAGATATCCTAGAGTGTGCGTTTTGTTCGGAACTGGCGTTGCGTCGCCCGGATAATTCGGGCATCATACGCCACTGCGGGAAGGAATCCCCGTGCCGTCGGATTGCCGGTCTTGTCTCCCTGATCGTCAAGCGGAGACTCCGCCATCCTCGGCAGCAGGTTGCAAGGAGGCTAGAAATGCCATTCGCCCGGAACCTTCTGGTGGTTGGCGCTGCCGCGGCAGCGCTCTTGTTTTCCGCGGGCTGCTCCCGCAAGACCGA
>CAZFKF010000105.1:0-9755 GCA_964518805.1 uncultured Planctomycetaceae bacterium
GACCTCGCCCATGCCGCCGCGGCCAATATAGTCGACGATCCGATACCCCCCAAGGTTGAAGTCGTTCTTCCCTTCCGACAACTGCTTCGCCTGCCAGACGTTCAGCGAGCCAAGTTCGACGAGCTTATCGGCCAGCAGTTGGTCGGGCGAAAGCGTAGAAACCCCGGGAAAGCCGTGCTCCGAGCGTTCGAGGGCGGCCCGTGCCTGCCGTATCTGCTCCTCACTGAGCAGACCGCTAGCCAAGGCGCAGCGCTCGAAATTGGATTTGCGAGGCGTATCCACCGGATCGACACCAGTTCCTCTTCTCGTTCCGGGGGACTGTTGTCGGACCGTGAAAGCACCGCCTGACAGGCTCAACGGAAACGTCGCGAAGAGACGCCTGCGTGCGGCGATCTTTCTACGTTAACCGACCATGTCGGGACGCGCCAAGCGGCCGCCACCGGATTCACCCCGAGAAACCTCCGTCGTGTCAACGAATGAACAACTACTGGACTGCCGAACAATCGCACGCAAACCCTGGCCGACGTACGCCGGTCTGTCGCACTCTGCGAAAGCGAGGGCCCCTTTCAACCGGTTGCATCGCTCGGCAAGCCCTCTTCACGTTTGTCTTCAGTACCGTCAGGCATCGGCTCCCGCACCCCCAATGCGGCCCACTGCACCGGAAGCGGGGATACAAACGACAGCCTTTTCCCACTTGTCGGGTGGTTCAATTCAAGAATCCGAGCGTGGAGGGCAATTCCACCAGCAAAACGCCGCGCACTGCCGTAGCGCTCGTCGCCGACGACGGGCCAGCCCCGATGCGATAGCTGGACGCGTATTTGATGCTTCCGGCCTGTCTCCAGTTCCACCTCCAGCAGCGAAAACCCTGACATCGTCGCCAAACAGCGGTACGACAAACGGGCGGTCTGAGCCGCCGGCGTGCCCAGGGCCACGACCTGACCGCGTCGCTGCGACTCATTCCATCGAATCCAATCCGCCAGAGTTCCACCATTGCGGTGTATAACACCCTCCACTACAGCCCAGTATCGCTTGTGCACCGTATGGGAGCGAAACTGCTCACTCAAGCGGCGGGCTGCCTTGGAGGTCCGAGCCAGCACAAGAACCCCGCTGACGGGTGCATCGAGACGGCTGACAATCCCGACGTAGACGTTTCCCGGCTTGTGGTATTTTCGCTTGAGGTATTCTCGCGCAAGGCTTAGAACCGAAGTAGTGTCCCGCGATACCCCTTGCGTTGGGATACCCGCGGGTTTGGTGACAACCAATAGATGGTTGTCCTCGTACAGAACGTCGAAACGGGGAGAACGCACCATAGTGGTGTTCATGCTGCCACACGAGCGGAGAATGCACAAGGCAGACCGTGGTATGGCATTGCGGTCAACACCGAAGATCGTCCTTGCCAGTCGTTCGCCGCGACGGCGGCAGTTGCTGATTGAAGCGGGATACTCGATCGAGACGGTGTACCCTTCAGATGCCGCGGAATCGGGGCCGTTTCCCGGAGATTCTCCGTCCGAACTCGTGGCCCGGTTGGCCCTTCAGAAGGCTGCGGATGTGGCTGGACGAGTTCGCGACGGAGTGATCCTCGGCTGCGACACCATCGTGGAATGCGATGGCAATATCCTTGGCAAGCCGGTCGACGCGGAACACGCCTGCGCAATGCTTCAAGCTCTTCGAGGTCGGCGCCACCGCGTTCTCAGCGGGCTGTGCGTTTGGCGGAACCCGGGGCGGCACGCCAGCGTGCGGGTCGCCGAGACCGTACTGGTTATGGACCCCTTGAGCGACCGGCAAATCGAGGAATATCTAGCCAGCGGTGCCTGGCGAGGCAAGGCGGGCGCGTTCGGATATCAGGACCGGCTGGGCTGGGTCCACGTTGTCGAAGGCAGCGAGTCCAACGTTGTCGGATTGCCCATGGAACTCCTGGAGGAAATGCTCGTTGGCGCCTCAGGAACAGGAGGCACATAAGGGAAGGCCCAAAGTCGTCCGGCGACGAGTCGCGGGAACGGATTATTACGATTCCCTCCATAAGAGTGGTAATCGAGATTCAGGCCCGATCCCCTGGACTCCCCGCCAATGGGGAAGAGCGAGCACAAGCTGTGTGCGACAGATGGCCATCCAACGCGTTATAATATTGGTTGGCACCCTGGTACTGCGGGTCGCAAGGCGTTCCTTGCCAAGGGGCTGGAAATCATCTAATATTCCTTCATATAAGGATTTAGGGATTGGGTTTGCCTCTACAGGGGAGGGGCTCGCATGGATTGGCTTGCACAACGCTCGAAGAAGCTCGTTCTTGCCGGTCTTGCTGCGTTCGCGGTAGCCATACCCATTTATTGCGCGGTCGCCAAACCGGCGGGCCAGGCGGGAGAGGAGCAAGACAAGGATGACGCGAATGTGAGGGACAATGTGTTCCCCACCGCCGAACGAAATCTGGTGGTCCTTCTCTCTAAGGCCCGGCAGTTGATTGCCCACGAACGGTATGCGGAGACTATTCAATGTCTCGGTGCCATACTCGAAGCTCCCGAGGATGCATTTCTTCGGCCAAGTTCAAAGTCCGACGTCTCTTCGGGGTTGAAAGCAGAAGCTCAAGCCCTGCTTGGGCGTCTGCCAACTCAAGGCCGCGAACTTTATGAATTGGACTGTGGGGCCCAGGCGCGGAAGATCCTCTCGGCCGCCGTGGCCGCTGGCGACGCCAACGGACTCGCTGAGGTGTCGCGGCGGTTCTTTCATACCCGGGCGGGGTACGAAGCGACATTCCTGTTGGGGCTTCATCAGTGGAACCATGGAAGCCCGTTGGCCGCCGCACTGACGCTCAAACGGCTCAAGGAATCATGCCCGGTTGCAGACGAGTTCGAGCCCGCCCTTTCGGCTGCGCTGGCCGCCAGTTGGAGTCGGACCGGCGCGGCGGAGAAAGCCCGCCCCGTGCTTGAGGACCTGAAGCGGCGATTCCCCAAGGCGGCCGTGAATATTGCCGGGCAGGAGGTGTCGCTGGCGGGCGAGGGCGCCGCGAGAATCTACTCGCCTCCGGGCCTCGTGCCGCCCGTTCGCGGCAAAGACAGTTGGATGGTGTTCGGGGGCGACGCGGCCCGAAACGCGTCGGTGTCGGCCAGCGGTCCGCTGCTCAGCGATTGTTGGCGCGTCCCCACGATTGAGCACCCGTTCGTGGAGGCCATCGTCGAGCAAATCCAACTGAGCCATCGCGACCACGACCGCTGGGCGCTCCCCGCCTTGCAGCCGCTGGTGGTCGACAACATTGTCCTCATGCGGACGGCCCGGAACCTGCTGGCGGTCGATTTCACGACCGGCAAACGGATCTGGGAGGTGCCGGGGGACGATCCCTTCGAGTCGTTGTCCGAATCATCGATTGCCGCCAAAGCCGTGGAGCCCATGGGCGGTTCTCGCGGCGGCGGGTTCGATCTCCAAGCTGCCCTGCGTTACCGCCTTTGGGGCGACGCAACGTTCGGGACCTTGGCGAGCGACGGAGACCGTGTCTTCGCCATCGAAGATCTCTCGTTGGACTTGGGCACGTCAGCCGCGCGAGCCATGTTCATGCCCAACCGCCGAATCAACGCGAGCGATCCCAAGCCCTTCAATCGATTGGCGGCCTACGATGTCCACAGCGGCAAGTTGCTCTGGCACGTGGGTGGGCCCGGAGACGAGGCTGCTTTGGCCCAAGCAGGCACGTTCTTCCTCGGAGCCCCGTTGCCGGTTGGCGGCCAAGTGTATGCGATCGGGGAGCAGAAGGGCGATCTCCGGCTTCTCGTCTTGAATGCGAAAACCGGCCATGTGACCTGGACGCAGCAGTTGGGTGCGGTCGACCAGGATCACGACATCGCCAACGATCCGCTCCGCCGCATTTCGGGCGTTTCGCCTTCCTTTGCCGATGGAATTCTGGTGTGCCCGACCTCGAACCGATCGGTTGTGGCCTTGGAGCCGGCCACGCGATCGCTGCTCTGGGGCTACGCGTACAAGGCCACCGACCAGGCCCAACCGAGGCAGGCGCCGATGTTCTTCGGCATGGGCAACCCTACGGATCCCGACCCCGCCAACCGCTGGGCGCGGACCTCCGTGTTGGTCGCCGAGGGCCGCGTGTTGATTACGCCCGTCGATTCGGGCGAACTGCACTGCGTAAGCCTCATCGACGGCAAACCGCTGTGGCGCAAGCCGCGTGAGGAGGACGTCTGTCTGGCCTGCGTCGATCAGGGGAAAGTCGTCCTGCTCGGACGCCGCGGTATGCGGGCCCTGAAACTCGCCGACGGAGAGCCGGCGTGGTCGCCGGTCCGTTCGGAGATGCCCGCGGGCGCGATGCCGTCGGGCACGGGATATCGCAGCGGGGACCGATACTATCTGCCGCTGGCCAGCGGCGAAGTGGCTGCCGTCGAACTGCAATCGGGGAAGATCGTTCACGTGTATCAATCGCGGCGCGGAGCGGTGCCGGGCAACCTGGTGTGCTCCGCGGGACGCGTGCTTTCGCAGCAGGGCGGCGCGGTCGATCTCTTCTTCCAACTCGACGCCTTGCGCAAACACGTGGATCAGCGCTTGGCGGCTTCCCCCAACGACGCCGAAGCGCTGTGCGAACGCGGCGAGATTCTCTGGGACGATGGCAAGCTGAGTCAGGCGATCGACTGTTTCCGCCGCTCGTTCGCCGTGGAGCCGTCTCCCAACGCCCGCAGCCTGCTGCGCGACGCACTGCTCGACGGGCTGCGCACCGATTTTGAGCGCTATCGTCAGGCGGGCGACGAGATCCGCAGACTGATCGACGAGCCGCGACAGGAGGCGGCATATCACCGGCTCATGGCGGCCGGCTTCGAGAAGGCTGGGCAGTTCTCTCCCGCCCTCGCGCACTATCTCAAGCTTATCGAAATCGACCAGAAACAACGCGAACTCGAGCATCTCGACAAAGCATACGCCGTGCGCCGCGACCGGTGGCTCCAAGTGCGGCTTGCGGACCTCCGCAAAGCAGCGCCCGCCGAAGTCCAGTCGGAAATCGACCGAACCTCCAAGGCGCGGCTTGACGCGGCACTCGCGGCGGATTCGGCAGACGCGCTGGAGCAGTTCCTCGACTATTTCGGCTTGCAGCCGGGGGCCGACGCGGCCCGCGTACGTCTGGTCACCAAGTTCCGCGAAGGAAAGCAGTTCCTCCAGGCCGAGATGCTCCTGCGGCGCATCGAGCGGTCGGCCGACCGCCGCACGGCCGGCCTTGCCGTCGCCGAACAGGCCTTCCTGCTCCGCGAGGCACGTCACGTCGACGATGCGGCCTTGTGCTTCCGTCGGCTGCGCGACGAGTTTGCCGACGTGGTTTGTCGCGAGGGCAAGACGGGCCGGCAATTGGCCGACTCGCTGGCCGAAGACGACCCGGTGCGCAAGGCGCTGGCACCCGAAAAGGCATGGCCGACCGGCGCGATCGTTGTCAACCGTCGGCGTCCCACGAGCGCGGTGCCCATGGCATTCTATTCGGTCCCGGTGCCCTTTCAGGAAAAGGAAGGTCCGTTCTTCTCGGACCTGACCATCCAACTTCACCAGAATCCTCCTGAGCTAAGGGCCCGCGACGGGTGGGGCAAGGAGCGTTGGCGACTGCCGTTGGGCGAACTCATGCGGCAGGAGAACTTCCCGATGAGTTCGGCGTTTCTTAGGGTGGCAGCCAACGAACATCTCCTGCTGCTTTCGATGGGATTCAAGATCGTGGCCATCGACGCCCTGGCTGCTGGCGAGGGCCGATTCCCCAAGATCCTGTGGGCCCAAGACCTCGAGGAATCGGTGAAGACGGCGGTTCGGCGAGGGCGAGGACGCGTGCTCCGAGCCGGATTGCCGGCCGTGCGAGGATACAATCCCTACGGAACGGGGCAGTTCCCGTCGAACATTCCGGGCGCTATCTCGGAGCAACTGATCTGCTACCAGCGACTCCAGACTCTGTACGGTGTCGATCCGGTGAATGGGGAAGTGCTTTGGACGCGCGAGGACATCCGGCCCGAAAGCGTCATCTTTGGCGACCAGGACTACGTGTTCGTCGTTGCACCTGGTACGAATTCGGCCACGGTGCTGCGAGCCGCCGATGGGCAGAAGATCGACGTGCGCCCCGTGCCGGTCGAGCGTCCCGCCACGCGCGGCCGCTTCGTAGCGTCGTGGCGCACCGAGGCCGGCCAAGCGGTGCTGGAAATGATCGATCCGCTGGACGGCCGCCACGTGTGGCCGGCGCGCAAGTTCGCCCCGGACGCGAAGGTTGTCCCGTTTGACTATGATCGAGAGGTCCTCGGGGTCCTCGAACCGCGGGGACATTTCGCCTTGATCAACCTGGCCGACGGACGGACGCTCGTTGATGCCGACGTCGATCGCGGCGGCACCATGGTCGACGTGCACGTCTTCCGGTCGCCCGAGCAAACACTCCTCGTAATCAACGGAATGGAGCGAAGCGGTTCGGCCGCGCGGCAGCGATTCGGATTGCAGGGGGTGCCGGGAACACAAATCGGCCAGGCCAAGATCTACTCTTTCGATCCAAGCGGCAAACCGTTGTGGCCCAAGCCGGTCTCCGTCCAGGATCAATATCTGGCGTTCCATCAACCGCGCCGACTCCCCGCCCTGGTGTTCGCCTGCGGCGTACAGAATGCCAAGCGGACCTCGCCCGGCCAGCCGCGGACCGCGATCCTCGCCGTGGACAAGCGAACCGGGCAACTCGCTCAGCCCAAGGACCAATTCGAGGGGCTTTCGCATTTCTACCTCGAAGGCCAGCCGGACAAGAACGTCATCGAAATTGGGCTGCAGCGTGATGTGGTGACTCTTGCCTTCACCGACAAACCCGTCGTGGCTTCCCCCATCAAGAAGGAAGCGGAGAGACCGGCCGCGACGCCGTCTGGGGCGCTGCTCAAGGCGCTGCAACGCGGAATGGAGAAGGCGTTGAATCTGCCGGTGGATGGGGATCGGGAGGGGTCCGATGACAACGGCTAGAAGTCTGCAAGCGGTGAAGGGGCTTGGGTTTTCCCTCCATGCCGCCGAAGACATTTCTCCGCACGCGTCGACCGTGCGCTCCGGCCCACGCGCGTTGTTCCGGCTGGGCTGGCCCTGTGGGGCTGCGGTCATGGCCCTCGTTCTTGCCGCATTCGCTGCCCCCGCCGCCACGACGGCGGAGTCGCCAAAGGACCTCGAGGTCCAGCGAACCGTGAACCGGGGGTTGGAATGGCTCGCTTCGCATCAGTCGCGCCGCGGCAATTGGAGCGCTACGGGCGGGAGGTACCCGGCAGCGATGACCGCCATGGCTGGGATCGCCCTACTCGCCGAAGGCTCGACAACCACCCAGGGCAAGTACGCTCCCAACCTTCGCAACGCGGTGAATTATCTCGTCGATCGAAGCCGTCCGAACGGGCTGATCGGCGATCCTGCCCAGGACGATCGCTACACGTACGGCCACGGCTTCTCGATGCTGTTTCTCTCGCAGATGCTGGGCGAAGAAGAAGATCTGGAACGCCGCGAACAACTGATCGACGTCCTGACCCGCGCGGTCACGTTTTGCGGGCAGGCACAAACCAAGGCGGGGGGGTGGGGATACGTTAGCGCGGCGGACGGACAGGATTTCGACGAGGGCTCGACGACCATCACCCAGGTGCAGGGGCTCCGCGGATGTCGAAACGCCGGAATTCCCGTTCCCAAGGAGATCATCGACAAGGCCGTACAGTACATCCGCAAGTGCACACTCTCCGACGGCGCGGTACAGTATAACATCAAGGGAGGCGGAGGCAGGCCCGCCATCACGGCCGCGGCGATCGCGTGTCTGTTCAATGCCGGCGAATACGACAGCGAGCTCGTGCCCAAACTCCAGTCGTATTGCGACCGCAACCTGAGCAGCATCACCAATGAAGGATTCGGCCACTGGCACTACGCCCACTACTACTACGCGCAGGTCCAGTATCGCGAAGGCGGTAAGCGCTGGCAGGAGTATCGCAACAAGATCTACGAGCGTCTCGTGAAAGAAGCCGCCCCCGACGGCTCGTGGACACAAGGCTACATCGGCACGGTCTACACCACGGCGATCAACCTGACGATTCTGCAATTGGAGAATGCGGCTCTCCCGATTTATCAACGGTGAGCGAAGGTCCCCGGACAAGCACCACTTGAATGAACCATGAGGAATGAACGATAGACCAACGAGATGATGACGCGCAGAGATCTTCGCGGAAGACTCGGTTGTTCACGTTTCACTCCCGTCCTCTCTAAGGAAGTCCCACGATGCCCAATGAGCCGGTCAGCGGCCAAGAAACCGCAGCCATCGAGAAGCTCCAAAGCGCCCGCCAGAAGATCGTCGAGCAGTTGTCCCGCGTCATCGTGGGCCAGCAACAGGTGATCGAGGAGTTGCTGATCTCGCTGTTCAGCCGGGGACATTGCCTGCTGGAAGGAGTGCCTGGCCTGGCCAAGACCCTGATGATCAGCACGCTGAGCCGCACGCTGAACCTCACGTTCAGTCGCATCCAGTTCACGCCCGACCTGATGCCGGCCGACATCACCGGCACCGAGATCATCGAAGAGAACCGAGCCACGGGAAGCCGCGAGTACCGCTTTCTCCCCGGACCGCTACTGTCCAACGTGGTTCTGGCCGATGAGATCAATCGCACACCGCCGAAGACCCAGGCGGCGCTGCTCGAATCGATGCAAGAGCGCCAGGTGACGGTCGGGCGCGTTCGGCACAAGCTTTCCGACCCGTTCTTCGTTCTGGCCACCCAGAACCCGATCGAGCAGGAAGGCACCTATCCTCTGCCCGAGGCGCAGCAAGACCGGTTCATGTTCAAGGTGTTCGTCCGCTATCCGACCTTCGAAGAAGAATACGAGGTCGCGCGCCGAACCACCACAGCGACGGAAGACGAGATCGAACCGGTCCTTGCAGCCGAGGACATCCTGGAATTGCAGCGGATCGTGCGAAGCGTGCCGGCAGCCCCGCATATTCTCCGCTACACGCTGGCCCTGGTGCGCCAGACCCGCGCCCGCGAACCCGGCGCGCCGCAGTTCGTCGAGGAGCAACTCAGTTGGGGAGCGGGCCCGCGGGCCGTGCAGTACCTCATTCTCGGCGCCAAGGCGCGGGCTCTGTGGCACGCCCGCACCCACGTCTCGGTCGAGGACATTCAACACCTGGCCAAGCCGGTCCTGCGTCACCGTCTGGTGCTGAGCTTTATGGCCGAAAGCGAAGGCATCACGGCCGACGACGTGATCCAACGAATCCTGGAGAACACCCCCACCCGAGAAGATGAGCTCTCGCGCGATGATCGATTCCAAAAGATTTTTGCATCCTGAGGTGATCAAGCGGATCGCCCGGCTCGATCTTCGCGCGCGGCACGTCGTGGAAGGGTTCCTGTCGGGGTTGCACCGCAGCCCGTACTTCGGCCAATCGGTCGAGTTCCGGCAGCATCGCCCCTACGCTCCGGGCGATGACCTGCGGTACGTCGACTGGAAGGTTTGGGCCAAGCAGGATCGCTACTTCGTCAAACAGTTCGAAGAGGACACGAACTTGCGCCTGACGCTTCTGGTCGACGTCTCGGCCAGCATGCGCTACGGATCGGGCGCGATGAACAAGTACGAGTACGCGGCCACGCTCGCGGTCAGTCTCGCGTACCTCGTTCTGCGGCACCAAGACGCGGTGGGGTGCGTGGCGTTCGATGAAGCAGCGCGAATGACCGTGCCCCAGCGGACGAAGCGAAACCACTTGGACAGCATCATCCAGGCCCTGGAGGTCAGCGAACCGGCCCACAAGACCGATCTTTTCCAGATCATCCGCAGTTCCGCAG